>CAZDYW010000004.1:1725-22588 GCA_964509655.1 uncultured Anaerolineales bacterium | reverse complement strand
GCGGCTGGGGTGTAGTTGTGGATGTAGGTATAGGTTTTGTTGTAGCTGTTGGCGGAACGGCGGTCGGCTCAGTCTCCGGATCGACCGGAGATGGAGCTCCTTGACAAGCGCTCAGGAGCAACGCGGGTAATGACATGATGGCGATCAGCAAAACTATTTGACGTTTCATAGATACATCTTCCTCTGTTGCGCAAAGCGCACTGGAAAGTATCCTAAGTTACGACGCTTTGACCAATAGCTCTGTCGTGGTCAATCGCTCCACTGAGCGGTCGATGCGGCGCAGCAGCCCTGTGAGTACCTCCTTGGGGCCAACTTCGACGAAACAAGTCACGCCTTGCTCAATTATCCACTCCATCGACTCGGCCCAGCGCACGGGAGAGGTAAGCTGCTTTCCCAGGGCGTCTCGGATGGTGGAGGGATCGGTCAGAGGACGGGCAAAGGCATTCACTACAATGGGAATATGCGGTTCACGGATCAGAGTCTTATCAAGAAGGCGGCGGAATGCATCGGAGGCCTGGTTCATCAGCGGGGAGTGGGCGGCAATACTGACGGGTAAAGGGATGGCTCGTTTGGCCCCTTGCTCCTTCGCCAGCGCCAGCGCTTGCTCCAGCGCCTTCAACGCTCCAGAGATGACGATCTGACCGGGGCAATTATCGTTGGCGATACCCACATATTCCGCGCTCCGATCGCGAGCCAAAGCGCAGACATTCTCCAGCGCCCCCTGCTCCATCCCCAGCACGGCGGCCATGCCTCCAGGGTTCTGCTCACCGGCCTGATTCATCAAGCGCCCACGTTCGCGCACTAGCTTCAGTCCATCCACAAAGGGAAGCGCCCCGGCTGCCACCAAAGCGCTGAACTCCCCCATACTGTGCCCAGCGACATAGGCAGGGGGAGTTGGTCTCTGTTCTTCCAGAACGCGAAACGCGGCCATGCTAGCGGTCAAGATGGCCGGCTGGGTGTTAAGCGTATCATCCAGCACTTCAGCCGGCCCATCGAAGCAGAGTTTTGACAAAGCAACACCCAGGATTTCGTCAGCCTGGGCGAACAGATCTCGGGCTACAGGGAACTTTTCATACAAGCCGCGTCCCATGCCCACGTATTGGGAGCCTTGACCTGGAAACAAATAAGCGGCCAGCGCATTGTTCATTGCTAGTAGGTCGATAGGTTTACCCGCCTACCGACTTACTCCTCTTCGATTTCGAGCACTTGAACATCGCGGTAGACACCGCAGGAAAGACAGACGTGATGGGGACGCTTGGGAGCACCGCACCATGGGCACGTGTTCAACTGTTTGGGCTTTATTTTCCACTGACTGCTACGTTTTCGTCCACGGGACTTAGATATTCTTACTTTGGGTACTGCACCCATCCGTTCACACTCCTTTTCGAGATGTGTCCACTCAAACCAGAGTAATCAAACGTTGCACTCAGAGTATTGAGAGAACACTTTCTGATCAAGTAACACGGTGCGTATTATAGAGGCGAGCAATGAACCTGTCAAGAGATAGAGCTTTCATGCGGCTCCTCGACCGGATTATCGTTGCGCTCACCCTCATCCGTAGCAGCCGATTGCAGAGGGGCATCTGGCCTAACTTCCCTCTTGCGCTGTCGATTCTCGACGGCACGAATGCCGTTCTCTATCACCGTCAGCGCCCGCTTCATCTCCTGCTCCAGGTTACAGAGCACCTCGTAAGCGTATTCATCGGCTCCAGCGATGATCTCTCCAGCCGTCATCTTGGCCCGCTCTTGGATGGCGATGGCGCGCTCCTCAGCAGCCTTAGAGATGTTGTGCTCTGCCGTAAGCTGGGCCGCTTCACGACGCGCCAGTTCGACTATGCGCTCCGCCTCCTCCTGGGCCTGGGCCTTCGTCCGTTCTCGCGCCCGGATGATGCGCTCAGATCGCCGCACCTCGTCGGGGATCGAGATTCGCATCTGGTCAAGTAAAGGCCAAATGCGACGCTCATTTACCACTCGCAAGTCGCCGAAAGGCAAACGGCGGCCTTTTTTGATGATTTCCTCCAGACGGTCTATCAAATGCAAAATGTCCATCTCGGCCTCCAATGTTCGGTATGATGCTCAATCGCGCAGCGAAACGAGAGGCACCGGTTCACAATTTTTCTCCCGTTCGCTTCGTTTTGCATCCAGAGCGTCCGCCACATGTAACGGAACCATCTCACTGATGTCTCCGGCCAATAGCGCGACCTCTTTGACGATGCTGGAACTGAGGAAGGCGTGTGTCTGGCGCGTCATCAGGCAGACAAACTCAATCTCCGGAGCAAGTTGGCGACTAGTAAGCGCCATCTGATACTCCAGTTCGAAGTCAGAAATGACCCGTAGCCCACGGACAATGACTCGCGCATCCACCTGTCGCGCAAATGCAACCGTCAATCCGCCATAGGGCACGACGCGCACGTTCGGCAAGCTCTCAAGCGCCCGACGCGCTAACGCGACGCGCTCCTCGACAGTAAACATCAAGTTTTTCGCCGGCTGGTCATAGACACCCACCACTACTTCCTCGAAGATGTTGGCCGCGCGAGTGACGATGTCGATATGTCCAAAGTGAATTGGGTCAAATGTACCAGGGTAAAGAGCAGTCCGAATCAACTGATCCCTCCTTCATTCTGCCATAGATGCTCAAGACGTTGCACCAGCAAGCGGCTGTCTGGATTGGTAAGCTCAGGATCAGTCTTGAAGAAGCGACGGGCTGCTTCGCGAGCAGTTTCTACAAGCCGTAAATCGCTCAAACTCGCCAATTCCATTTTCAAAAAGGCCGAGGAAAAACCAGATTGGCGCGTTCCCAGGAACTCCCCAGGGCCTCGCATCTCCAAATCCTTCTGGGCCAAATCAAAGCCATCGTTGGTCCCCTCGACGGCCTTCAAACGCTCCTTGGCCTCCGATGAAGATGTATCGGAGACAAGCAGACAGTATGAGTTATGCTCTCCGCGTCCCACACGCCCCCGAAGTTGATGAAGTTGAGCCAGGCCGAAACGGTCGGCCCCTTCGATGAGCATAACTGTAGCATTAGGAATATCGATGCCCACCTCGATGACAGTGGTAGCAACCAAAATGTCTAACTCGCCTTGGGCAAAGCGAGCCATTGTGCTATCCTTCTCCTCGCTTTTCATCCGCCCGTGTAGCAAGCCCAGTTTCAGATCGGGAAAGATGTAACGCTGGAGGCGCTCATACTCCTCGACAGCGGACTTAGCCTCGATTTTATCCGATTCCTCCACCAGAGGACAAATGATGAAGGACTGACGCCCCTTCTCTATCTGACTGCGCACGAAAGCATAGGCCCGCTCCCGCTCCTTTGGCAAGATCATGCGCGTCACGATCGGCTTTCGCCCCGGAGGCATCTCATCGATCACCGAGACATCCATGTGTCCCCAAAGGGTCAACTGGAGCGAACGGGGAATGGGCGTGGCCGTCATCACCAATAAGTGAGGGTTGTAGGACTCCAGCCCGGCGCGACGCCCCTTCTGCCGCAGATCCTCCCGTTGACGGACACCGAAGCGGTGCTGCTCATCGACCACGGCCAAGGCCAAGTCGTCGAACTGAACACCTTCCTGGATCAGGGCATGGGTGCCCACGACGACATTCACATCACCGTCCTTCAGGCCAGCATATATTTCCTCTCGCTCTTCTCCTGTGACACTGCCGGTGAGCAAGCGCACGTTCGGCTTGATACGGGGCGTCTTCTCCAGCAGGCGGCTGATGGTCTTGTAATGCTGCTCGGCCAATATCTCGGTGGGCGCCATCAAGGCGGCTTGAGCTCCGGAGGCCGCCGTGAGCGCTATCGCGGCTGCCGCGATGACCGTCTTCCCTGACCCTACATCACCTTGTAGCAAACGTGTCATCGGCTGGGGGGAGCGTAGGTCAGCCACGACTTGATCCAACGCACGTTGTTGAGCATCCGTCAATTGGAATGGCAGAGTGCGCACGAAGCTATTGAGCGTGGGGTCATCCACTAGCACCGGGCGGCCCTTTTCCGACCGCCACTGATGCCTATGGTGCAGCAACCCGACCTGGAGCACGAAGAGCTCATCGAAGGCCAAACGATAACGAGCTCGCTCAAGTAACTCTTGGCTATCGGGAAAGTGAGCCTGAGCAATAGCCGTCTCGAGGTCCAGCACACCCTCTTCATTCCGCACCGAGGCCGGCAGGTAATCGGGCAGGCGTTTCGACCAATAGCTGACTGTATGCTCCATCAATTTGCGCAGCCATTTGGACGTGATGCCCTCGGTCAGAGGATAAACGGGCACGATGCGGGCAGTATGGAGTAGATCCTTCGTCAGAGGTTCCCACTCAGGGGAATTGAAACACAACCTCCCCAGGTATTCATCTACCTTACCGCTTATGACGATCTGTTGTCCACGCTTGATCTTCTTAGCCAGGTAGGGTTGATTGAACCACGTCACTTCGATGGAGCCGGTACTGTCGGAGAGCAGCGCCTTGAACAGGCGCCCACCTCCGCGCGTCTTATGCACGTAGGCTTTCTGGACCTTGCCAATGATAGTGACCTCTTCGCCATATCGGAGCCGGTTGATGGGCTTGAGCTGGGAGTAATCGTCATAGCGACGGGGCAAGAAATAAAGCATATCCCGGATGGTATGGAGGCCCAGCCGGGCCAGACGCTCGGAGCGTTTGGCGCCTATACCGTGCAAAGCGGAGATGGGAGAATCCAAGTCGGTGCGATCTCGCTTGGAGCTGGATTGCTTCTGAGGTTCGGGGGATGACTTGCTAACTCTCCGATGTGTGGACGCACTTTCGCGCCGTGGCGGGTCACTCGACTGCTCCGCAGGAGCCTCATTGAGCACATCTAACAAAACTGACATCGCATCTTGTCGCGTCTTTGAATCGGGCAGACGGCTATAGGTGCGCAACCGCTCGGCCACTTCTTTGACCCAGTGCTCGGCCTGGGAGCCAAAGTGAGGTTGAGCGCCCTTTAGCCAGGTAGCAGCATAACGGCTCAGGCCGCCGATGACGGCTTGATCTTGGTAATGAGTCTCTTTCTCCAGTTTGAGGATGTTAATCAGTTTATCAATCGGTGTTGGCATAATTACCTTGCAGCTACTGCGGCGATTCCTAACCCTCTTGGCCCGACGTGCGCGCCGATGATGGTGGTAGTCAATGATGTGATCAGATTCTCTGGAGAGCAAAGGTCTTGCAGACGGCGGTAGAGAATCTCAATTTCAGGAGCACCGCTGTGGAGGAAGGCCAAACGTTCCAGTGGGCCTATAGCCCTCGTGAGCTCCTCCAATCGAGCGATCGCCTTTTCTCGCGTTCGCACCAGCCCCAGATTTTCAACTTTGCCCCGCGCTACTTCGACGATGGGTTTGATGCGCAGGATTTGAGCGGCCATGGCCCGCGCCCAACTCACTCGACCGCTGCGGCGTAAGAATTCCATGGTATCCAAAGCGGCGTAGACGCGCATGCGGGGTTTCATATCCTCGACCAGCGCCAGGATATCTGGGACACTAGCCCCCTTGGCCGCTGCTTCAGCCGCTGCGATGACCATCCATCCTAGTCCCAACGAGACCTGCTCCGAATCGACTACATGGACCTTCAGCCCTGGCACGTCCTCAACCGCTCTTTGTGCTACGTTGTACATCCCGCTCAGCGTGGTAGAGACAACGATGGCGATCACCTCTTCGGCTTCAGCGCCCAGCCGCCGATAGGCCGAGGCGAAGGCATCGATAGGGGGCACAGAAGTAGTCGGTAAATTCGACCATTTGGGCAAATGAGCATAAAATGCCTCTCGGTCAAGTTCCTCCCCATCAGGATAACTATGATCGCCGATTTGCACATAGGCCGGCACGACTGTTATATGCAATCTAGAAGCCACCTCAGAAGGTATATCAGAGGTGCTGTCAGTGAGAATGTAAACCTGACTCATCAGAAGTACCGCCTACGCTTATATCCCTCGTATACAACCAGCCCGATACCATCCGGGCCGATATGGGAAGCCAAGAGAGGTCCATAGAGAATAGCAGGGAAATCACGGCCTTTATCTTCGATGTCCTCTCGCAGCAATTTAGTTTCCTCAGTGGGGTAAGAGGTGCTTTGCAGGATCGCCATCTGCTCAATATAGGGGAATTCATTGGCAAAATCGGCCAGTTTACCGATGGCCTTATCGCGGCCAATGATTTTCTCCATAGGTATGATTTCGCCTCTTTCAATTGCCAGGAAAGGCTTGTTATCCAACATCGTGCCCAAGATGGCCTGGCTCGCGCTGATTAGCCCGCTGTGCTCCAGGTAATCCAAGGTATCGGTGGTAAGGGCAATGTAGATATGGCGCAGCATGCCTCGAATATTACGCACAACCTCATCCAGCATTATACCCTCTAGCGCCATTCGCGCTGCTTCCAACACCAAAATATCCAGCCCCAAGGAGAAGGTCTCCGAATCTATCACGGCTATATCGCGGCGTCCCAAGAAATTGCGAGAGGCCCTCTGTGCCTCGCGGTGAACGAGACTAAGACTAGCCGAGGAATGGAGGGAGAGGATTTGATCCGCCTTACGTGTTAAGCGACCGTAAACTTTTCGGAAATCGCGCGCTGTCGGGCCAACGATCTCAGGATAGATGCGCTCCTGCGTCATACGAAGCACCAGCTCCTCATGACCCAGGTCAATACCATCTTGATAGATTTTGTCACCGATGCGGACGGTGAGCGGTACGATGGTTATATCGAGTCTTTCGGCAATATCCGGATCAATAGTTACAGCACTGTCGGTGACAACATGGACTCTAGACACGGTACCTCCGATAACGGTTAAGGTTAGGACTAGGGATTTTTGAAACTATCTCACTCCACCGAGAGAATGTAAGGATAATGAGGTTGTCCACCCGTAATCACTTCGAACTCTTGATTGGGCCAGTCATCTTGCAGAAACTCAGCCAATGCTTGAGCCTCTTCTTCATCAATACCCTCTCCATAGTATAACGTGACAATCTCGCGCTCGGGCGAGTTCATCTCCTGCAACAATTCACGGGCGACCTCTTCAATCGTCGACCCCTTGACCTTAAGATCACCATCATGGAGGCCAATGACTTCTCCATCAGCGACCTCTATGCCGTTAATGGTCGCCGAACGGGTAGCAAAGGTGATCTCGCCTGTCTCGACATCCTCCATGGCATCTTCCATAGCCGCCACGTTAGTCTCTAAATCAGCTTGATAGTTGAGAGCCAGCAACGCTGCGATGCCTTGAGGCGCAAAGTGGCTGGGAATGACAACCACGGACTTACTGCTCAGCTCACGGCTTTGTTCGGCAGCTAAAATTACATTGCTATTATTGGGCAGCACAATGACCTGATCGTTCGGCAAGTTCTCAATAGCCTCCAGCAAGTCTTTCGTGCTGGGATTCATCGTTTGCCCACCGCGCACAACGGCACTCACGCCCAAACTCTGGAAGACGCGAGCCAAACCCTCGCCGGGCGCGACAGCCACGACGCCAATGGAACGATCGGCCTGAAGTGCAGGGGAGCCAAATGACGATGCGCTGGGCCCGACGTCACGCTCGACCCTGTGCTCCACGACAAAATCCTGATACTGGGCTTGCATATCCTCGACGACGACATCCCGTAGCGATCCCAGGCTGGCGCCATAGCTGATGGGAACACCGGGGTCGGGGACGTGGACGTGGATCTTGACCGTAGTTGGGTCTCCCACGACGAGCGGACATTCTCCCATCTCCATGATGCGCTGGCGAATAAGGTCTACCTCAAGCCCCTCTCCAACTAGGAGGAATTGCACATCGTAGCCATACTCGCTCAGAGTGGGTTCCATCTCCCTGGAGATCAGATCGACCGAATCGGACAGTTGCAGATCCTCGGCGATGGTCTCGCCCCGCATATGGCGCAGCATACCTTCGAGGATGATGAATAAGCCCTGCCCGCCAGCGTCCACGACGCCGGCTTCTTCGAGCACTGGCAAAAGGGATGGGGTGAGCACAACTGCTTCGTGAGCAGCGAAAACCATACGCTCCAACACATAAACCAAGTTATCCGATTCCTCCGCCGCCCTGGTTGCAGCATCGGCCACGGCGCGCGCGACGGTGAGGATTGTGCCCTCGACGGGCTTGACCACGCCCTTGTAGGCCGTCGCCGATGCCTCTCGACAAGCAGCAGCCAGATCGCTGGCGCGATAAACTGGCTTTTCATCCAGGCTACGCGAGAAGCCACGCCAAATCTGTGATAGAATGACACCGGAGTTACCCCGCGCTCCCATCAAAGCGCCATGGGCCATCTTGCGCGCCATACGCCCTATGTTAAGCTCTGGCGAATCCTCAATCTCCGCCCAGGCGGAACGCATCGTCAACACCATATTGGTTCCCGTATCCCCATCCGGTACAGGGTACACGTTGAGCGCGTTGACGGCAGACTGATGGTGCTGCAACCAGATCAAGGCGGCCTTGACCAAACGCTTGAAACCCTGGCCATCGGTCACCAAGTATATAGACTTTTGGGCCTCTTCCAAAGATCTTTCGGGGCTCTCTTCTATTTTTGTCAACCTGCTTCTCCTATGTAGCCGAGCGATCAGATGAAGATTTAGCCATCTGATCACCCGACTGCTTGTACTACTGCTCAATCTATATCGCTGATACGCAAACCCTCGACATGAACGTTTACCTCGGCGACAGGCACTCCAAGCGCCCGCTCGACGTTGAACTTGACGACGTTCATCACACTGCGGGCCACAGCCGCGATGCGAGTGCCGTATTCGATGACCACATACACATCAATTACAACCTCTCCATCCTCAAGGTGCACCTCAACGCCGCGCTTGCGCTCTCTTGATAAGACATTAGCGATATCCGCGGCCAGATCCTTAGCCACCGTCCCGACAACGCCGTAACACGTCAGCAGTGCTTCACGCGCGATACTGGCAATAGCTGTAGGCGAGACCTCGATTCGACCACGATACTGAACCTCTGGCATATTCCCTCCTCGAAATGCACCGACGGCCTCCGGTTGCACTAAAGGCAATGTTAGCTTATAATACATAGCTCGTTTTCATTTTAATAGATCGGAGGTGATAAAAATGGCAAAGTGCGAAATTTGTGGAAAGGGTACTAAGTTCGGGCAGAGTATTAGTCGCTCTAAGCAATCCTCAAAGCGTCAATTCAAGCCCAATATTCAGCGTAAGCGTGTGATGATCGATGGCGAAATGCGCCGGGTGCACATCTGTACACGTTGCCTTCGGACGCTGAACAAATAAACCTGAGACTTGATTGATGCCCCGCTTTAAGAACATTAGAGCATTACTCGAACGCTGCGGAGCCTAAACCTATATCGAAGTCCGGCGGCATAAGTCGACAAGCCACCGGAGCTTCGGCGTAAGCCCCCCACAGGGGGCTTTTCACTTGACTCCCAACATGTAGCACCAGATTGTCACGCGGGAGTCGGGCCCAAAAAATATTCCCCTTGACCCATCAAGCGCATATGATACACCGGAATGCTAAGAAAATCAAGGGAATCCTGGTTTTTGCTCTAAATTCATAAGTTGAACCAGCGATATAATTGTGGTACAATAAACAAAGTTCACTAAATGAAGCTATAATCAACCCAGCACAGGAGTGTAACCTTGATTACTCGGAAGGTATGGAAGAACAGGAGGACCGAAGAAGCGGATGTCGTATAAGCTGCCGGGAATAGCAACAGAAAATTGGTTGAATCCATTGGTCAATCCAGTGATAATGAAAGGTCTAAGCGCCTCTTTGAATGAGAGGACAGGTGATGGTAACATACTTCACATCCCGTCAAAGATTCCGATCTTGCCACTACGTGGTCTCGTAGTCTACCCTATGACGGCTGTCCCCATCCGCGTTGGGCAACAACGCTCAATACGACTAATCGACGAAGCTGTAACCGGAAACAAAATCATCGGCCTCGTAGCCAGCAAAGATTCGGAAGTGGAGACACCGGGGCCGGACGACGTGTATCGCGTAGGGACAGCCGCAGTCGTCCATCGTCTATCCAAATCCTCCGAGGGCACGCTCACGTTGATCATCCAAGGCTTAATGCGCATACGGATCGAGGAGTTCGTGGATGAACAACCTTACCTGACAGCTTATGTCTCCGCAATCCCAGAAGAGGTCGAGACATCCTTAGAAGTGGAGGCATTGAAACGGGGTATCCTGGAAAACTTCCGCCACTTGAATGATCTATCACCTTCTATACCAGAAGAGATGGACGCCATGCTGTCCGAGATCGAGGACCCCTTACAAGTAGCCTACGCGGTCGCCAATCACATGCGGCTAGAACTGGAAGATGCACAAAGCTTGCTAGAAATCGACAAGCCACACCTCAAGCTGCGCAAGCTGCTGGGCCTAATGATGAGAGAGGTAGAAGTACTCGAACTAGGACGCAAAATCCAAAGCGAAGCCCAGTCAGAAATGCAGAAGACCCAACGCGAATATTTCTTACGCGAGCAGCAGAAAGCTATCAAGAAAGAGTTGGGCGAGTCCGATGACCAACAGGTTGAGATAGAGGAATTTCGCGAAAAAATCGAGCAGTGCCAAATGCCAGAAGAGGCCGAGAAAGAGGCAAAACGTGAACTCGAACGCCTGAGCAAGATCCCCACCGCTTCCGCCGAATATAGCCTCGTTCGTACCTACCTCGATTGGCTAACCAGCCTACCCTGGCATACTGAAACCGAGGACAACCTAGACGTCACCCATGCCCGCGACGTACTCGACGAAGACCATTATGACCTGGAAGATGTCAAAGAGCGCATTCTCGAATACTTGGCTGTGCGTAAGCTGCGGGCCGAACGCAAAGAGGAACTTGAGCAACAAAAGAATACGGACATCATCCGCCGCGAGCGCGAGGGAGTAATCCTCTGTTTCGTGGGGCCGCCAGGGACAGGTAAGACCAGCTTGGGCCAATCCATCGCGCGAGCGCTGGGGCGCAAGTTCATCCGACAATCTCTGGGCGGTGTGCGCGACGAAGCCGAGATCCGAGGACATCGGCGCACTTATATCGGAGCTATGCCGGGCCGCATCATCCAGGCACTGCGGCGCGTGGAGTCGAATAACCCAGTCTTCATGCTGGACGAGGTGGATAAACTGGGTAAAGATTTCCGAGGCGACCCATCCTCCGCATTGTTAGAGGTGCTGGACCCGGAACAGAACCGAGAATTTCGGGATCATTACTTGGATGTACCCTTCGACCTCTCTCAGGTGATGTTCATAACCACGGCGAACGTGCTCGATACCATTCCGGCGCCGCTGCGGGATCGGATGGAGATACTGAAGCTTTCCGGCTACACGGAGACGGAGAAAGTGCATATCGCGCAGGGGTATCTCATTCCCCGGCAGTTGCGCGAAAATGGCCTTTGGGCCAGGGAGTTGAGTTTTACCGAAGACGCGCTACGCAAGATCATCCGCGATTACACCCGCGAGGCCGGTGTGCGCAACCTGGAACGGGAGATTGGGCGAGTATGTCGCAAAGTAGTGACACGTATAGCACTCCAACTCGGCCCCAAGCAAAAAATGGAAGAACAGGACATAGAACCTGTCCAAGTGACGACGGAGAATGTGCGAGATTTTTTGGGGAAACCGCGCTATTTCCCCGATACCAAACTGCGCACGCAACTGCCCGGTGTCGCGACTGGCCTGGGCGTCACCATCGCCGGCGGGGATCTTCTCTTCTGTGAGGCTTCGAAGATGGCCGGGAACAAAGGATTTATGGTCACAGGCCAACTAGGCGATGTAATGAAGGAATCGGCTCAAGCGGCGCTGAGCTACGTTCGTTCCCAGACCAAAGAGTTAGGCATTTCAGAGGACGTTTTCGAGAAAATAGACATCCACGTTCACGTGCCAGAGGGCGCAGTTCCCAAGGATGGGCCCTCGGCTGGCATAGCTATCGCTACAGCGCTCGCTTCTCTGCTGACCAATCGCAAGGTACGGAGCGATGTGGGGATGACGGGAGAGATTACGTTGCGTGGACAGGTGTTACCCGTCGGCGGTGTCAAGGAAAAAGTGCTGGCCGCCCATCGGGCCGGATTAAAAACCGTCATACTGCCCAAACAAAACGATAAAGATCTCGAAGATATACCAAAGGAGGTAAAAGACGAACTAGAGTTTACCTTGACCGAGCGAGTCGATGACGTTTTTAACGTGGCATTGGCCCCGGAGGGATAGGGCGGGGAAAATTTCTCCCGGAGGTATGGACATAAACTCGAGCTGAGCCCCAAGAGGAAAAGAATCGGCGCTTGAGGGACTTGGAAATAAGCGACTTACCCTATCGCTCCCGCCGGATTTGACGATCCAAGCTGAGCAGAAGGGGTATGTTAATTCTCTGAATCCCTGGGGCAAGTATTGCTTCGAGTAAAGCTTCTGAGAAAAAGGATAACATAATGAACACAATCCTCGTCGTAGATGATGATGAAGTCTTCAGGGGTCTACTCAAGACTGTATTTGAGATGGAGGGATACCAAACAGCCATCGTGTCCCACCAAGACGAAGTCATTCCGACTGCGCGGCAAGCGAATCCAACACTCGTACTGATGGACGTGCACATTGCGCATGGAGACACACTTGATGTATTGCGAGAATTCAAACAGGACGAAAAGTTGAAGGAGATTCCGGTGATTATGACATCGGGTATGGATCGATCAGACGCCTGCCTGGAGGCTGGCGCCGATGATTTCGTCCTCAAACCCTTCCGTCCATCTGAGATTCTTGAAGTAATTGAAAATTTAATTTAGGCAGGCGACTGAGCACATAATGAGCCCTCAACTTAGTTGAGTTGGGCTACAACAGCCATTTGAAGGAATTGTTCTCGATCCCCTAAGGTACACAAACTTGGCGACTCTGGTTTTGATTGGCCAATTGTGAGAGCACGGTTTAATGATTGGTTTGGCACAGCGCCGCTTAAGATTGAACAAAGCGGCGCCAGCCTCATTTTTGTCACACTAAAGCCATGCTCAAATAAACCAAAAAGTGGGGACTCGCGGAAAGCAAGGACGCCCTTCCGGTAGAATAGCCAATTCGACTCACATTGACAATAGAATGAAAAATCAAATCGCGTTTCAAACTATATTTAGCAAATCGAAGCAGTTTTTTACTTGGGCAGATCGGTCATGGGTTCTTTTGTGATACTGTAAACCGAAAGCCCCTCCGACCGAGGCATAGTCCATTCATTGATTGTTGAATGTTGACCGCTCATTGACCGTGCTCATCGCTGCCTACTGTTTGACAGACGTTCAATAGTAAAGTAACAGTAGACAGGATGAATAATGATGACAAACAAAAACACAAAACGAAAAAAAGCAACATGGAGACAAATAGACCTCCATGTGCATACTCCCGCTTCCAGCGATTTTCTGGAACCGGAGATTTCCTATTTAGACATTTTAGAGGTAGCTGAAAGTAAAGATCTCGATATTATTGCCCTCACCGATCACAATACAGTAGCGGGATATCGGGAGATGATGGAAGAAATTGAAAAACTTGAGATGCTTGAGCGTTTGGGGCGCATTCAACCCAAAGAGGCTCACCAACTCAAGGAGTATCAACGCTTATTGGATAAAGTATTGGTACTACCCGGCTTCGAATTCACGGCCACGCTGGGCTTTCACATTTTAGGCATATTCCCCCCAGAAATGGACGTGCGGGAACTGGAGTTTATCTTGCGCAAGCTCAATATCCCGCCGGAAAAGATCGACGCAGGCAGCACAGAGGTCGGGGCGACCAGCGACGTGTTGACCGCTTACCGTGTCATAGATGCGGCCGGCGGAATCGTCATCGCAGCTCATGCCAACGCTAACCATGGCGTAGCAATGCGCAAGATGGGATTTGGAGGACAGACGCGCATAGCTTACACACAGGATCCTCACCTCCACGCCCTGGAGGTGACCGACATGGAGAAGAAAGGGCGCCACACCACAATGAGGTTCTTCAATGGCTCACGCCCCGAATATCCGCGTCCGATGCGTTGTATCCAAGGCTCCGATTGCCACCGTCTCGTCCACGATCCAGATGACCACCATCACCTAGGACTTGGAGAACGGACGACAGAGATCCTCTTACCCGAAGTGAGCTTCGAGGCACTGCGCAAGGTGTTATTGAGCAACGACTTCGCTCTCACACGCCCTTATCGGCCAGCCAAGGAGCCGATGGATTACGTGCAAGCAGCGCGGGAAGAAGGGCCTACCATAGTGCAGGACTTCCACGCCCGCTACACACGCCGAGGCGGCAACCTTTACGCCATCCTAGCAGACATCAGCGCTTTCGCCAATACCAACGGTGGCGCCATTTACGTCGGCGTGAGTGCCGATCCCAATGAAAGCCCGCTTGGGGTGAGCAACACCTCGCGTGTGATTAAGAAACTCCAGGCAGAAATTGAACGTCGGATCACGCCCCCTATCGATGCCAAACTGGACGTCAAGAAAACACAGAATAAACAGATTATCCGCATCGCAGTACCTCGGGGCGGGGATGCACCCTATGCCATCGACGAGAATAGAATCTATATACGCAGCGAGAACGAGACCAATATGGCAGTGCGGGATGAGATCGTCAATCTAGTCAAGCGGGCATCTGGCTTGGGGTCCAAACCAAAAGAGGAGGAAGAATCGGGCTCTAAAGTCGAACCGCCTCGAACAGGGGTAGAGATCGTGGAGAGCGTAGAGCGTAAGGGGACGCTTTACCACACGATGCGCGACCTGCGTAACGGAAATGAGATAAAGAACGTCACCCGCCAATCAGCGCGGAGGCTCTGGCATTACGCTATCACCCAAGCCGAGGACCATCCAATGGACAAAAGCAAGATCGAATGGCAAGGTGAAATCGGCTTGTATAAACAACGCAAGTACGCAGGACGCACACGTTATGATTTAGTTCAGCGTGAGGATAAAGAAAACGGGCTTCACATTTACTACGGTGTTACGGAGGACGGTATCCACAGTGAGTGGGCGGAGTTAGTGGATATGGAGACGGATAACGATAAATGAAAAACGTCCAATGACAAATAACGGATGAAAAATAGAAACCAGGGTTCAGAAAACCCTGGTTTCTTTATTCTACCGAACATCTTTCAAAATGCGGCGGGCCTGGGTAATGTCTTTGTGAAGTTGAGCTAACAGCGCATCGTGGGAGGGATAGGCCCGCTCATCCCGTAAGCGAGCGATGAAATCTAACCTCAACTCCCGATCATACAGATCCGCATCAAAATCCAATAGGTGTGCTTCGACAACCATATCTTGCAAGGCAAATGTAGGACGGATGCCTACATTCACCGCCGCCGGATAAGCCCTCATACCCTCCTCAAGATTCGCGTGAGCCTTACATGCATATACGCCTCCCCTAGGAATTAATCGATCTGATGGCAAGGAAAGGTTAGCCGTAGGCACGCCTACGCCACGCCCCACACCGCGCCCTCGCACCACACGACCGGATAGACGATAGGGACGCCCCAAGCATCCATTCGCCTCAGATATATCCCCGGATTGCAACGCATCCCGCACGCGACTACTGCTCACCACATCCCCACGCCAAACCAATGGCTCGACGATATTCACCGTAAAATCGTCCTCGTGCCCCCTATGCTGCAGGAAGGAGGCATCGCCCTTACATCTATGACCGAGCGTAAAATCTGGACCGACCCACATCTGAGCTGGACGTAGGTGATGCACTAAACTGGCGACAAAGTCCGCTGCCGATGTGTTAGCTGTAGCTCGGGTGAAGGGATAAACGACCACAATTTCGAGGCCCAAGGCAGCCATATGCTCTATGCGCTCCTCCACGCTCGACAGCAGAAGGGTGGTAGCATTGCTCAACACTGTCGCCGGGTGAGGATCAAAGGTCATAGCGACGGGGACAGCACCGATCTCGTGAGCTGCCTCCACCATGCCGGAGATGAGCTGCTGATGGCCTCGGTGCACCCCATCGAAGACTCCAATAGTCACAAAAGTGCGCAAAGGAGTCGCTTCGCTTCCCCTTATAGAAGAGTGGCGTACATCCAGATAAGAAGTGACTTCTGCCAGATCATGAACAACGCGCATCGGTCAGTACTCCAGCTCTCCCTTCATTTTAGGTTCATAGCCCGAGGCGCAGAAAACCTTCCGGGGGCGCCAGACGTTGGCATCCTCATCATAAGACGCCAGCGCCAGGAAAGCACCATCAGGCCCATAAGCGCGCACCATATCCGCCGTCTGCACATCATCGAGCACCTCAACCACTTGCCCAGAGCACAGCCTTCGCGCGCCCTCTAAACTCAAATGCAAGGCGGGGAATCTCAAAGCGAGGGCCTGATCTATCGGACATAGCAGATCGGACCAGCGACCCGCGCTCGCCGCTTGAGCCAATTCCGCTGGCGTGATTGCGTCCTCTTGGTGGAAACTGCCACTCGCCCGGCGCGTCAAAGCGGTGACGTAGGCTCCACAGCCCAGCGCCTGCCCCAGGTCGTGGGCCAGCGAGCGCACGTAAGTACCAGAAGAACAATCCAGCTCCAACGTGCAAGAATCACGCCGCCACGAGATCAACTCCAGCCGGAATATTTCCACCCTGCGCGGCTCTCGCTCCACCTCAATACCCTGACGTGCCAAGCGGTGGAGCGGTTTTCCCTTATACTTGATCGCTGAGTACATCGGAGGAGTCTGCCAAATCTGCCCCACTAAGCGCTCCAGCGCCGCTTCGATCTGCTCGCGGCTGACATCGACCGGGTTATGGGCCAATACTTTGCCCTCGGCATCATAGGTGTCGGTAACGATGCCCAAGCGCAGATCGGCGCGATAGGTCTTACGCCCGGTCATCAAATACTCGACGATACGGGTAGCCGGACGGCCCACGCAAACGACCAACACGCCAGCAGCCAAGGGATCGAGCGTGCCTGCGTGTCCCACACGGCGGATACCCGTTAACCTACGCACCAATTTCACGATGTCATGGGAAGTTGGACCAGGGGGCTTGTCTATGTTGAGGATGCCGCTGCTCATGAGAGGCCTGCTTTTATTGGAACTACATGCCGCGATTGGATCGTTGGCGGGCCAAGTCATCTCGAAGTGTCGCTAATACTTGCCCTTGTGCCTTCTCTAATGGCCCGGCGATGCTAAAGCCAGCGGCGAGAGAATGCCCTCCACCGCCAAAGTGCAACGCTACCTGCGCGACATCAAAGCCAGGAACGGCCCGCATTCCCACTTCGATACGTCCATCATCGCGCTCGACGAAGACAACGGAAATATCAGCCGCTTCGGCGCTGAGGAGAAAACTGGCCAAACCAGCATCTCCATTGCCTGCATACCCGACCGAACGGCGCATCTCCAGGGGAAGACTGGCCCAGATCAAACCGTCCACGATTCGCATCCGGCCCAGCGCCGCTCCCCAAAGCCGCATCGCCTCAATGGAACGCCGTTCCAAGCCGTGCTGAGTGATGTAAGAGAGAGAAGCACCGGCCTGCATCAGGCTTAAGGCCGCCTCCATCACTGGGACAGTGACGTTGCTAGTGCGAAAGCCTCGCGTATCGGTGACGATGCCGATCAGGAGAGAAGTAGCTATATCCGCATCAAGGGGGACATCCATATGTTCCAATAATCCCAAAACCACCTCTGCGGTGGAGGATGCCTGTGCATCGACCAAATTAACGTCACCAAAATGGACATTGGTCACGTGATGATCAATGTTAAGCAGCGGCTGACTACCGAAGGTCGGCATATCCACAAAATGCCCCATCCGCTTCATGTCGGAGCAATCGAGTGAGATGACTAGATCAAAAGAGTCATTGACCTCTTGTACAATGGCCTCAACGCCGGGGATAAAATCGAAACGAGAGGAGATAGAATCGGAGCAAGCAGCGATGGGCTTACGCCCCATCTGCAGCAATACTCGCGCCAGAGCCGTCATACTGCCAATGGCATCGCCATCAGGAGCTACATGGCATACGAGCAGAGGATTATGAGCCGAGTAGATGAGCTGGCTAGCTCGTTTATGTATCAGATTCTTCCTCGTCACCTAGACCTAATTCATCGAGGATAGTAGCAATGCGCTCGCCACGTTCCAGAGATGGATCGTAATGGAAAACCAATTCCGGCGTATTACGCAGACTCAGTCGATTACCCAGTTCCCAGCGCAACCATCCAGCCGCACTGTCCAATCCCTCCTGTGCTTCGGCACGGACTTCCTCCCCGCCCAGCACACTGAAGTATACGTCGGCACGGGCAGTGTCGGGCGTCACCTCCACATCGGTGATTGTGACCATCCCTACTCGCGGATCTCTGGTCTTGTGCTCCAGAAGGGCGGTCAAGTGAACGCGAACCAATTCAGAGACACGCTTCTGATATTTTCTACCCATTTTTATTCAGGCTCCTGCCGCTCCTTAACGTAGAATAAGACTGTATCACCCTCAGCGGCATCTTCAAAATTCGACAGTCCTACTCCGCATTCGTAGCCCGATCTTACCTCACGCACATCTTTTTCGTACCGCCTAAGTGAGGATACAGACCCATCATATATCAACTTACCATCCCTGTAGACGCGTGCAAGAGCATTGCGCCGCGCTTCCCCCTGGCGAATGTAGCAGCCAAGCACGACAGTGCCAGGAACATCGAACGTAGCTCGCACCTCCGCCTTGCCTATTGGCACGTTCACATAAGTCGGCTCTAAAAGGCCCTTCAGCGCCTTGTCCACCTCTTCCACCAGCTTATAGATGATGTCGTAAGTGCGAATGTCCACCCCTTCACTCTCCGCCAAGCGACGCGCGGCCGAATCAGGATAGACCTGGAAACCGACGATGATGGCTTGAGAAGCGATGGCCAAGTTTACGTCCGATTTGCCGATGTTGCCAGCAGCGGCGTGTAGGACTTTGACCTTCAGTTCTTCATCACCCAGCTTCTCCAAAGAACTAACAATTGGCTCAATGGAGCCTTGGGCATCCGTCTTGACGATCAAGTTGAGTTCCTTGACCTTGCCTTCCTTGATACGGGCGGCGAAATCATCGAGCGTAAAGGTCGCAACTGGCTTGGCCGCTTGCTCGGACAACTGATCCTCGCGGTCAGCGACGATGTCTCGCGCCACGCAGGCCTCGGGCACCACCTCGAAGACTTCACCAGCTTCTGGCACATCAGAAAGCCCCAAGATCAAAACCGGGGTAGATGGCTTTGCCTCCGTGATAGGCCGACCGTGCTGATCTAGCATCTGACGAATGCGACCACAAGTCAGGCCAGTCACAATATCATCGCCGATGTGCAAAGTTCCATTCTGCACCAAAACGGTAGCTGTCGCGCCGCGCGTGCGATCCAATTGCCCTTCCAAAACGGTACCCATGGCAAGCCGATCTGGATTGGCCACGATCTCCTTCGATTCCGCGACGAGCACTATAGCGTCCAGCAAATCCTCCAATCCCGTTTTCTGCTTTGCCGACACCGGGATACACAAAGTGTCCCCCCCCCAATCGTCAGCCACGAGTTCGTGCTCGGAAAGCTCTTGTTTTGTCCGTTCCGGCTGAGCGGTGGGCAGATCCATCTTATTGAGCGCCACGACGATGGGCACTCTAGCGGCGCGGGCATGGTTGATCGCTTCAACAGTCTGGGGCATCACGCCGTCATCAGCGGCAACGACCAGAACAGCGATGTCAGTCGTGTGAGCACCTCGGGCTCGCATCTCTGTGAAGGCTTCGTGCCCTGGAGTGTCTATGAAGGTGATGATATGACCTTCATGATCGATCTGATAAGCGCCAATATGCTGCGTGATCCCCCCGGCCTCGCCGCCTACCACGTCGGAATGCCGGATGACGTCCAACAATGAAGTCTTGCCGTGATCGACGTGACCTAGGACGGTGACGACTGGCGGGCGCGGCTCAAGGCTCTCCGTGCTCTCATCGGCGTAAAATCGCTTCCAAAGCCTGGTCGGCCCCTCCTCGATTTCCTCTTCGGGAACAGCAAGGGCTTCCTGTCTAGGTTCGAAACCCATCTCTTGAGCGACGATGGCCGCAGTCTCATAATCGATCTGCTGGTTGATGTTTGCCATCACACCCGCGCTCATAAGTTCTTTAATCACATCAATAGGACTTACGTCCATCAATTCGGCCAACTGACGCACTGTCAGAAAGTCCGGAATTTCGACGACGCGTTCTTCTCGTATATCTTCACTCATCTTCACTCGCTTCCTTTCACTTCTCTCTCGACGAGACCGCACGAAAGCCGAGGAGCAGTTTCGCTCTCCTTTAGGTTCTTCAGGGCAATGCGGCCGCGTATTCACGCAGATATTCTTTAGCCTCGGTTGTCAAAGTCACACGCAATGCTTTTCCCAATCTTTGTCTCTGCAACGCGGTCTCCCAACAACTGCGCTGAGGGCAGAGATAGGCTCCGCGCCCGCTGAGTTTCCCGGTCTCGTCCACTTTCACGTCGCCTTCCGGGGTGCGCACAACACGCACCAGTTCTCGTTTAGGCCGCACTGTGCGGCAAGCGATGCAAGTTCGCTGAGGTATATGCCTGCGTCGCTTCGACTTTTTGCTCATATTCGTAATCATCAGGCAAAGCGCTAGCACGCTATAAATTTCTGAGAACCTTTACCAGAGACTGTGCCTCAATAATCTATGTAGCGCTGCCAATCATCGGGGCCTTCTTCTCGCTTACGCCGACGACGAGGCACCAATTCACCGGTCTCCTCGTCATAGACGAGCTGCACGCGACGCCCCCGCTCTCGCTTAAGCTTTTCTTCACGATCAATTATTTCTTCGCCATCGAAGAAAAATTCCTGACCATCTACTCTAAGTGTTTCCTCTTCCTCAGCTTCTATTTCTTCCTCAGTTTCAGCCTCGCCCACGACTTCTTCTTCAGGCTCAGCCTCTTCCTCGACTTCAGCTTCAGCTTCGGCTATAACTTCTTCTTCGGCCTCAGCATCAGCCTTTTCCTCGATCTCAGCCTCAA
>CAZDYW010000004.1:0-1625 GCA_964509655.1 uncultured Anaerolineales bacterium | reverse complement strand
CCTCAGCCTCAACCTCTTCCTCTTCCTCTTCCAACAGACCCAGAGCAACGAGTGATTGCTTGACATCCTCTAGGGACTTAAGCCCGATGCCTTGAATATCCAGTAGTCCCTCATCGCCCTTGGCGAGGAAGAGTTCCATCACATCGCCAGGCGTCATAATGCCTGCATCTTCAAGACGGCCTTGCACGCGAGCATCCAATCCGGCACCAGATAGTGTGATTTCGTAGGCAGAAGCCGGAATTTGCTCACACAGTTTCTCCAAAGCAGCTTCACGGGCCGCTCGCTCCATCTTCTGCTCCCGTTCAGCATCACGAGCCGATACGTAATGTCTCCAGACAGCCTCAATCACCCGCCGCATAACGAGCAGCTCTTCGCTGTTATAGGGCAAATCCTCCGCTTCGTGCTCCTGCAATGTATTGGCAACGTTGGGCAATCTCTCCGCTATTGGACCTAGTGAAGGCAAAACTTCGGGATCTTTGTTGATCCTTTGCAAGGCCCAAGCGGCAGCTTCAGTCACCCCCTGGATATCGATGCGATAATCGCTCAGCTTGGCCGCAAGACGGGCATTCTGACCGGAGCGCCCAATGGCTAACGAGAGCTGATCATCGGGCACGACAACGCTGGCGGATTTTCTCCCATCGGGGTCTTCGTCCAGGTGCACGCTCAACACTTTCGCCGGGCTGAGGGCTTTGGCGATAAAAGTAGCAGAATCGGCGTTCCACTCGATGACATCAATCTTCTCCCCACCCAGCTCATTCACGATGGACTTGATACGCACACCGCGCATACCGACACAGGCTCCCACCGGATCGACGCCCGGCTGACGTGCGGACACAGCCACTTTGGAACGGGAGCCAGCCTCACGGGAGATAGCCTTGATCTCGACCGCGCCGTTGAATATTTCCGGTACTTCCAGTTCCAGCAACCTCCGTAGCATGTCAGGATGACTACGCGAAAGCACAATCTTCGGGCCACGGCTGGTATTACGCACTTCCAACACATAAGCCCGCAATCGCTGATGGATGTGATAACGTTCACCAGGCACCTGCTGACTGCGCGGGAGGATCGCCTCAGCACTACCCAGGTTGAGCATCACAACCTTGGACCGGACACTCTGCACAATACCGTGAACGATCTCACCCTCTTGCTCGGCATAATGCTCGTACTGAGCATCACGTTCGGCCTCGCGGATGCGCTGTAGTATGACCTGTTTCGCCGTCTGTGCAGCGATGCGCCCAAAGTCGGCAGGGGTATCATCCACCATCACCTTATCCCCCAACTCGACGTTAGGATCAATAACGCGCGCCTCCGCCAGGCTCATCTCCCATTCCACATCCGAAACTTCATCCACCACCTCTTTCTCGACAAAAATGTGCGTCTCGCCGGTGGTAGGCTCGATCTGAGCTGTCACATTGTCAGGCGCATTAAGATCAGTGTTACGACGGTAGGCGGACACCAGCGCCGTCTTCACAGCGTCGAGCACAACCTCTCTTGGTAGGCCACGACCGCTGCAGACTTCGTTAAATGCCAACAGAAATTCCGATTTCATCACCATCTCCCCTGTAGCATACTCGATTAGGCTACAGGACTAACTACCGCTTAGCCAAGTTCAATGCAAACCACTC
>CAZDYW010000003.1:27224-35678 GCA_964509655.1 uncultured Anaerolineales bacterium | reverse complement strand
AAAAACAGCGCCCGCTTAGAAAGAAGCGGGCGCCAGCATACGTTTTGCCTTCTACTCCTTTCCAAACATGGGAGGCTTGGTCGTTTCCAACCAAACCCTATCGCCCACAAATCGTGGGCGTATCTCGCGATGCGCCTTTAGATCTGTGGGTCGGAGAGAGTGTCTCTTATGAAATTTTTGTTCTAGAGCTTTGCTACAGACGGGTTATTATACAAGGATTGTGTCATAGCACAAGTAACCTATGAGGCAGCTTTTGCCAGCCGCCGTTTGAGGAATGCGATGGCCTCCACGGGTGTGGGATCGACTTCGTTGAGCATTGCCAGATAGAAGCTCACATAGTCGCCAAAGTGAATCAATGAGAGCATTTGGGCCAGCTTGCTCTCGCCGCGCCCGTGAATCTCCTCGGCAGTGACTCCTTCACGTGCGAGCAGTTCGCGTGTCACGTCCCAGCGCTTTTGCACGCGCGGATGATCCAGGTTTGATCGCAGCAGCAGGGCGATAGTGTGGTCACGTATCGTCTGGGGAATGCCGAATCCCACGACGGAGTTGTGGTTCATCTCTGGCAGTGCCTCGAAAAAAGCCCAGTGCTTGGCGTTTTCGTTGAACTGCGTCTTCCATCGGTTGGCGACGGCGGTTGAGAATTCTGTACCGTAGATGACGGGCAGATGGCCTTCGATTTGTTGAGCCAACTGTTTAGCTGCATTCTTTGCCAACGGCACGTCGGGGCCGATTTCGGCTTGCCAGCTTCTCATTATCTGGATCGCTTCCTCTATGTCTGCGGAGTAATCGCGCAGTAGTCCCAACTGCTGACCGATCCCGAGCAGCAGGGTGAAGGAGTATCCCAACGCCGCTCTGGGCTGTGACTGGTAATCAAAGGGCACGATGGGGAAATTTTTCTCTTGGACCAGCTTGGTCAGCTTGCCATCTGTTGTGACGGCTAGCACTCTGGTTTCACGTTCTATGGCTTGCCCAAAGGCGGAGAGTGTTTCCTCTGTGTTACCTGAGTAGCTACACCCGATGACCAGATAATCCGAGCCATTGATGAATGCAGGCAGTTCATATCCGCGCACGATGGTAATCGGGGTTTGGCATTCCTCGGCTACCAGGCCTTGCAACAATGCGCCGCCGATGGCCGAGCCACCCATCCCCACGGCGACGATGTGCTGAACTTTGCCGTAATCCGCGGGCAAGCTCAAATTCTGACTCTGCTGCCATGCCGCCTGGCATTGTTGCGGCAGCTCCTTGATACGCTCGACCATATCTTGTGAATCGAGTTCAGCGATAAGGTTTGATGCGTTGAGGTTCATCGGAAAGTCCTCCATTCGTGATGGTTATGAGTGTAAGCGGTAAGTGGGCAGAATATAACAACATCAAGCAGGCTTGTCAACCTTGCGTAAACGTCAGTTAAGCGTTATAATGCTCTCGTTTCTATGGGGAAGTGTCGGAATTGGCAGACGAGCGTGACTTAGGATCACGTGGGGTGACCCGTGCGGGTTCGAGTCCCGCCTTCCCCACTGAAAGTGTAATTACAAGTTCATATCTGGACAAGCCATGTGTAAGAACGTGAAACGTAAAGCGTAAGAGCTGATTTTACGATTCACGTTTTATGTTTGTTTTGAGTGCAGTGTTGCTTTTGGAACATATATTTGCAAGGAGGTACATAAATTGAAGATCTCTACCGAATCTCTAGGAAATCGTCAATTAACTCTCACGGTTGAGCTGGATGAGGAGCGAGCCAATCGAGCTCGGCGGCGGGCTGCGCGTTGGGTTTCCAAAGAGGTGAATATACCAGGCTTCCGCAGTGGAAAAGCTCCTTATAGTGTTGTGGTGCAGCGCTATGGCGAAGAAGTGATAATTAGAAAAATCGCCGATATGCTGACCGAAGAAATTTTTAAAGAAGCTGTGGAGAAAGAAGGGATTGAGGGTGTTATCCCTGGGGAATTGAAGGACATTAACCTTCACCCTCTCACATTTGTATTTATCGTATCTTTGCCTCCGATCATAGATTTGGGCAATTATCGTGAATATCGTCTTCCCTACCCCGAAGTTACAGTATCGAACGAGGATTTGTGGGATGCGCTTGAGGATATCCGCGAACAAAACGCTATTCTTGAACCCGTGGAGCGCCCTGTCGAGGACGGGGATGTCATTGTACTTGATCTGATGGGTCAAGTGGATGATGAGCTCGTGTTTGAGGAGGATGAGAGCGAGATTTTAGTAGGCGCCGAGGAAGTTGTTCCGGGATTATTCGATGCTATAGTAGGAATGGAGATTGGTGAAGAGCGTACTTTTGAGCTCACTTTGCCAGCTGATTTTCCCCGTGCAGATTTACAAGGGAAGGACGCCACTTTTACTGTTGAGATGATCGAGGTTTACAATCGCATTCTGCCGGAGCTGGACGATGATTTGGCCCGCACAGTTGGCAAATTCGATACATTTGAGGGATTAGAAGCAAAAGTACGCGGTCGATTGCTAGAGACAGCCCAAAAAGAGGCTGATGGTGAATATGCCTCACAGATTATGGAGGATATAGTTTCACAAGCTCAAGTTGAGTATCCTCCTATCTTGATTGAGAAAAAATTGGATAAGATGGTCAGCAATTTTGAGCAATCGGTGAAGCAGCAGTACCACCTTTCGATGGAGGACTATCTACGCATTCAGGGCCAGACTGTGGAGAACTTGCGAAAAGGTGCCAGGCCTGAAGCGGAGGCTTCTTTGAAGCAATCGCTTGTATTGGGTGAAGTTGTCAAACGCGAGGGTCTTGAAGTAACCAGCGGCGAGATGGAAGAATTGGTCGGCGAGATCAGCGCTGAACAGCGAAGATCGCTGACTGATGAAGAAATCGAATCTGTGCGTAATAGTGTGTTGGGCGATAAGGCACTCCAACGCTTGGTTGCGATTGCCAAGGGAGAGGCCCCGGAGCTTGACGCTGTAGAAGCGGATGAAAATAATGGTGCAGCCGAGGAACTCGAAGGGGCCGAGCCCGTCACAGAGATTTAAGAGTAAGGAGGGACCTTTATGCCGTTAGTACCTATGGTGGTCGAGACGACAGGGCGTGGCGAGCGCGCCTATGATATCTACTCACGGTTGCTCAGAGACCGTATAATTTTCGTCGGTATGCCGATCAATGATCAAGTTGCTAACTTGGTCGTGGCCCAAATGCTTTATCTCACCAGCGAGGATCCGGATAAACCAATCCAGTTGTACATCAATTGTCCCGGGGGGATCATTTACCACGGGCTGGCGATTTATGACACAATGCAACACGTTTCGGCGCCGGTTCACACTTACGCCATTGGAGTGACCGCCAGTATGGGTACTGTGTTGCTGGCGGCGGGCACGAAGGGCTGTCGTTATGCGCTTCCCAATGCTACCGTCCACATGCATCCAGCCGGTGGAAGCGCTCAGGGTTATGCGCCCGATGTCGAGATCCAGTACAAAGAGTTGAAGCGCATGGAGGATTTGCTCCACGAACTTCTGGCTCATCATACCGGCCAATCGGTGGAGCAGATCGAGGGCGACTTTGACCGTGATCGCTTTATGACTGCTGAGGATGCGGTTGAGTACGGATTGGTGGATGCGATTCTGGAGACGCCAGCGGAGGTTGGCAAGACTGAGGATTAGTTAGTGTGACTCTTCTGTAGGTCCTGGAATAGCAAAACGTCGCCGAGGCTTGAGATAGCCTCGGCGACGTTTTTTGTTGTTGGCTATTTGAGGTCTGTAAGGGGCGTCTATTCCTGATTTGTTTCGCTAAGCAGTTGGGTAGCGTGTTCGTAACCCTTTTGGAATGCCTCCATATTTAGGTCCTCCGTCCCTTTAGGCACGCTATCGAGAACTGCTTTTTCCATCGCTTCTTTGGATAAGACTTCTGTCAGGGCTGTAAGTGCGCCTAGCATCACGATGTTGGCCACGATTCGTAGCCCCAATTCCTCCTCGGCGATGCGGGTTGCTGGTATGGTGATGAACTCTTGTGTGGCTTCTGGGTCTGGTTCTACCAGATCAGCGTCGATCACCAGTAGGCCATCGGGGGATAATTCGTCGTGATATTTTGTATAGGCAGCTTGGGACATAGCGACCATTAGGGTTGGGTTGGTAATGTGTGGATATAGCACAGGGCCATTGGATAATACTAGAGCGCTGCTGCAAGCTCCCCCCCGTGCCTCTGGGCCGTATGAGCGTGTCAGTGAGACCTGCTTCCCCTCGTAGATCGCCTCCGCGCGTCCGATGATCTTACCTGACAGGATAATACCCTGTCCGCCGAATCCTCCCAAGCGTACTTCGACTTGTTCGACCTTTTCGGCCTCTGCTTCGATCTCTAACTGGGTCGTGTACTTTGTAGCCGTTTCCGGTGAAATGCGATTTTCTGTGTCAAGCCTGGCCCAAGGGCGGTAGGATGTGTGCTTTTTCTCCTCATAAAGTTTGTGCAGTTGCTGTTGGAAAGTGGGGCGCTCGATTTCCACAAACTCCCCGCAGATGATCTTGCTTCCCAGGTCGATATCGACTTCTTCCGGGTGAGCATCATGTCGGATTACGGCGTTTTTATGGTAATATTCCATCATATCTTTGCCGTATACTTTGCGGTTGGCGCGTCCATAAGCTGTGGGGCAAGGAGAGATAATCTCGACAACGCTGAAGCCTGGTCGGAGGAGAGCTTTGTGGATGGATTGTTCCATGCGGCGGGCGTGGAGCACAGTCCAGCGGGCGACATAGGTCGCACCGGCAGCAGCTGCCAGATAGGGTACATTGAAGGGATGTTCCAAATTGCCCCAGGGGGCAGTGCTGGCACGGGCTTCCGTCGGTGTAGTCGGGCCCACCTGCCCGCCCGTCATCCCGTAGATGAAGTTATTGACGCAAACCACTGTGATATCCATATTGCGGCGGGCTGCGTGGATGAAGTGATTCCCCCCGATGGCGATCAAGTCTCCGTCTCCAGAGAAGACGACTACTTTCAGTCCCTCATTCGCTAGTTTAAGCCCGGTAGCAAATGGGATAGCTCTCCCATGTGTGGTATGAAAGCCATCGAGCCGTAGATAGCCAGCCACCCGTCCTGTGCAGCCGATGCCCGAAACGATAGATACTTTATCCAGATCAAATCCCGAACGCATCAACGCGCTGGTGAAGCAGCTCAAGGCTGTACCCAGACCACAGCCTGGACACCAGATATGCGGCAAGCGCTCCGTGCGCAGTAGATCATCCATCGGATGCTTTGCAATTTCCTCATGCGTTGGTACATCGGCCAGCATATCTTCCACGCCATCTTCCATTGCTTTTGCTTCCATGTGTACTTGTTCTGTGTTCACTTCGCCACCTCACGAATCGCGTTCAAGATAACCTCTGGCTTGTGGATGTCGCCTCCGGGGTGTGTCACGGGTATGGTCTGTGCTTGTCCTCCACTGCATCGCTCTACCTCCAGAGCGATCTGGCCCATATTGATCTCCGGAACGATGAAGGCTTTCACTCGCTGGGCCAATTCGCGGATGCGATCCTCGGCGAAGGGCCAAACGGTCACCAACTTGAGCATACCCACATGCAGCCCTTCTTCGCGGGCCATATGCACGGCTAACAGCGATGGTCGGGCCGAGATGCCATAGGAGACGACGACAACCTCCGCGTCCTCCACGCGACTTTCCTCCAAGGAGATGATATCGTCTCGGTTGTTCTGGATCTTGTCGAGAAGGCGAGGAATAAGCTCTCTTTGTCCTTCCTCGGTTACCTTCGGGTATCCGCGCTCGTCGTGGGTCAAGCCGGTCATGTGGATGCGATAACCCGTTCCCGCTACTGGGAATGGGGGAACGCCATCCTCTTCGGGGGCGTAGGGCAGAAAGTCCTTGCTGGGTGGCTCTTTGGGCTTGCGCCAGGGGTAAATTGGGACCTGATCCTGTGGAGGGATGACCACGCGCTCGAACATGTGACCCACTCCTTCATCGGCCATCAAGAAGACCGGTGTACGGTATTTCTCGGCCAAGTTGAAAGCCCTGATCGTCAGGTCGAACGCTTCCTGCGGGCTGGCTGGGGCGAGTGCGATGATCTCGTAATGGCCGTGAGATCCCCAGCGTGCTTGCATCATATCCCCTTGACTGGTCAAGGTGGGCAATCCGGTAGAGGGGCCACCGCGTTGGATATTTACTACAACGCAGGGGGTTTCAGTTATGATTGCCAGACCGATGTTCTCCAGCATTAGGCTGACGCCGGGGCCGGATGTGGCCGTCATCGCTCGTGCCCCGCCCCATGATGCGCCTACTACTGCGTTCATCGAGGCCAGTTCATCTTCCATTTGAATGAAGACGCCACCGATCTCTGGCAAGCGCTCTGACATACGTTCCGCGATCTCGCTGGCCGGCGTAATCGGATACCCTCCGAAGAAGCGGCAGCCGGCGCAGATGGCTCCCTCGGCGATGGCTGTGTCGCCATCAAAGAAAAACGCACCTTCCAGTACGTTAGATTCATTCACCGTCGTCAACCTCCACAGTGTAAATACAGAATTCCGGGCACAGCAACTCACACAATCTACATGCTACGCATTGCTCTGGGTGAACGGCCCGGGGGGGGTGATAACCTTTCTCATTCATCTCATCGGAGATTTCCAGCACGTCACAGGGGCAATAATGCACGCAGAGCTCACATCCCTTGCATCTTGAAGGAATAATGTGCACTTCGCCATGCGGCGTGGTGAATTTGTCAATGTCTAAGGGTGTTCGCCATAGTTTCAAGCTCGGCTCCTGTTTTGAATTGCGAATCGCAATTTGCGACCTATCATCTATCATCTGCAATCTGTCATTTCTTCCAATCATTCACATCAATCGTGCAAGGTTTTTGCGAGATGCTGCTTCTACTTCATCGTGAATGCTTTGCCCATATGTGTCCATAGTGACGACTACGGGGAAATCCTCGACGCGAATGACCCAGAAGGCCTCCGGCACGCCGAATTCCTCTTTCTTATAAACTGCTATGACCTCTTGGACTGCGTTGGCGATAAGAGAGGCTGCTCCCCCGACGGCGTGGAAATAAGCGGCGCCATATTCTTGGCAAGCTTGCAGTGTGTTCGGCCCCATACCGCCTTTGCCGATCACGCCGCGTAGCCCGAAGTGGGCGATAACCTCTGGCTCGTAGACTTCCTCGCGGATGGAGGTGGTGGGCCCAGCGGCGACGAATTTCCACTGCCCGTCGCTTTTTTGGTGGACTATCGGCCCGCAGTGATAGATGAGGCTGCCCTTAAGCAATCGTTGCAATTCTTCGTATAGCTGTTGTTCGCTTTCGGGTACTGATAACTTTTGCTCGCTGCTTTGTTCTGAGCCTGTAGAGGTGCGAATGAAGTTTTCGATCATATACTTGTGTGCTGTGTCACGGCCTGTGACCATCACACCGGAAAGGAGTACTGTGTCTCCAACGTGGAGTGAGCGCACTTCTTCCTCGGAAATGGGAATGTTCAGATCGATTTTACTCATTGGAAGCTTACCTCCTCCCCTTGCACCGTCATATGCGCCCGGCGGCAGGCCCAGCACATATAGGCAATGCTCACGAAGTAGCAAGCCGGCAGGCGGTGGTAGGCCCCGATCTTGACGCCAAAGACGGTCGTTTTGCCGCCGAACCCCATTGGCCCAATGCCTAGCTCGTTGCATTCTCGTAGTAGGCGTTCCTCAAGTTCGGCCAATTCTGGTGCAGGGTTTACGTCGTCCAGTGGACGGAATAGTTGTTCCTTCGCATGGATGTAGCCGTTGCCCCGGTCGCTGCCGATGGCAATGCCTAACACGCCCGGAGCGCAGCCCTTGCCTTGGGCCTGATAGACCGCGTCTAGAACTACTTTGCGGACGCCATCTAGGTCGCGCCCGGCCTCCAACGGCGCGTGAGGAAGCTTGATCTGGGCGCTCACATTCTCGCTTCCGCCGCCCTTCAAAAGCAGATCTACTTTTAGATGATTCTTACTCCATTCCTCAAAGTGGAATGCCGGAAAGCCAATCCCCAGATTGTTACCGCTGTTGCGTCCTGTGACAGGATCGACAGCGTTGGGCCGTAAGTAGGCGTGTGAAGTAGCCTCTTCCACCGCGGCCTCAATCTGTTCCCTCAATTGGTGGGTGCTTATTCTTTGGGGGTGGTGGACGTAGAAAATGGGCACTCCGGTGTCCTGGCAGATGGGCGTTGAATGCTCTCGCGCGATATCCACATTCTCCAGGATTGTCTCCAGAGCGCCCTTGGCAGCCGATCCAGTCTCTTCACGATCTCGGGCTGCTTGCAGCGCCATCTCTACATCCGCCGGGAGATCGGTCGCTGCCCGGCGGATCAGTTCAGTGAATGATTCAGTTAAGTCGTTCAACCTAATCCTCCTAAAACTACCGATGTACGAAATGGGACCGTTATCGGCAATGATGAAAGTGTCTTTTCGTCATCACTCCACGCCTGTCGTTTTTTCTTCCGCTACCTGGTGAAAAACTGCTGCCTCCAACTGAGTGACGCGCA
>CAZDYW010000003.1:19172-27124 GCA_964509655.1 uncultured Anaerolineales bacterium | reverse complement strand
GTTTTTTCTTCCGCTACCTGGTGAAAAACTGCTGCCTCCAACTGAGTGACGCGCACTACGGTTGCGGAATCGCCAGGTCGTCTGCTCCGAGTTCCGAAAGTTTCAACTGTGGGTTTGTGGCCTGGATTAGCTCGTGGATGATCTGGGCATACTTGACCTTCTCACGGGCCTGCCAAGCCAGCAGGTCAGGGCTGGTCCAGGGCTTGTACCAAGCGCCAGCGCCAGCGGCCAGGGCCGGCCCGGGCTCTATCTTGAAATAGCAAGGCGAGCAGACACGGGCCATCTCCGCTCCCTCGTAGAAGCGATTGAAGCCGCCGAAGGATTCGGAGAGCATGATGTGCAAATCCAATGGGATGTCGATGGCCTGGCGGATGGCGGCCAGTTGTGGAATTGTGAGATCGCCGAGCGGGTTGAACGTAGATGCTCCCAGCATCTCCAGAACCTTTGCGCCGGCCGCGTTGGCGTGCCCGGCGTAGATACTGACTTTGAAGACTATGTCTTCGGGGATATCGCCGCTTTCCTTCAGTTGATTGACTACCCAGAGCAGCCCCTCGTCGATGCAGAGGAAGCCACGGAAGCCGAGGTCGATGCAGCGCAGGTACTCGGCGATGACAAAAGTAAGCTGGTCCGAGCCGCGATAGCGCAGGCCGGATAGCCCTCCCTCGGGCGTCACCAATTGCCGCCCTATATCCCAGCCGGAGCGAGGGCCGGGTGTGATGATGACCTCCAGATTGGCGTCGGCAGCCATCTGAGCGAAATCCTTTAACTCTGCGTCATCCAGTAGGGTTGAGCCCATCACGGTGGAGATCAAGCGGTGAATGGGAATATTCCGTTTCTCCATCTCGTCGATGAGCTCTTCCAGAACTTGGGGCCGCTCTACACCGGATACCTCCATGCGATAATTGGCCCCATCGGGAAATTGCTTGTCGCTATCAGGTAGATCGTAGGCATCCTTTCCGGGAATGCCGATTTTCTCCAGCATCTTCTGAACGTCGTGCAAGTCGCGCATCGCTTTTCCTCCTTTACTCTTATTCTGGGCCGACTGTCCATCGGCCATCTACAATGAGTTGGTTGGGGCTTTTGCCCCTGTGCGCTTCCATCATTTTCCACGAATGTCCGAATTTGCTTATGAAGCCGTTCGCTGTCACGGCCATGCTCCCCAACTGTTCCCAAGCGGGGATAAATGCTTCATACGAGAAATATTTCGTCATACCGTCGTATGCATCCACTAAATAGAGGCCTCCTTCGTCATAGCCAACAGCAACGAACGTGTGTTGCCATCGCACCACGACGGAGGATGCGCCGTCGGAAGATATCCAGGTTTCTATTCCTGGCTGCTTCATGTCGTAGGTGGCCCAGATGAGAACTGGTCGCCCCCCGGCCAAGTCTTCTTTCAGGTTATCTATGCCCCAATTGCGCCGAGCCTTCGCATTGAGCCCAAAGCTGCGTAGAGTGGCTGCAATTGGCTCCACGTAGACTCCGTAGCCAGTGGGGGGCATACTTCCGGCTGGAAAGTCCACATCTCCCAAAAACCCGCGATGCGGGTTATCCGACTTTGGCAGACGGTGAAAGAACTCATCTTCGGTAAATACGATGTTCCAGAAAGCGGCCAAATCAGTCGCCGAGCGAGACTCACAGCTCAAGTTATGCTCCTGTGGATGTCCGATTAGGCCCTCCAGGAACACTGAAGGTGGAGGCTCATCCGCTTGTACTGGAAAGGATATTGATATGAGTGAACAGAAAAGGAGACAAGCAATCGCGTGCCTCACAACTTCTCCAGCGTTGTCACAATCGCCCGTACTTCTTCTGCTGCCCGCGGGGAGGCTCCGAAGATGCCCTCACCGCGCATATCCGCGTCGGTCAACTCTGGATTAGCCGAAAGGTAGCCCAACATCGGCACGGGGCTGTGTTCCTGTAGGAACTCCCAATCCCGTTCTCCTCGTACCTTGTTGCCCACTGCGTAAACGTGACTGATCCCGATGTCCTCCGCTAATTTGCGGACACGTTCAGCCGTCGTCAAGCTGCGGCGACCTGGCTCAAGGACTACCAGGAAAGCATCCACTGCCTGGGCGGTGGCGCGGCCTAAGTGCTCCACGCCAGCTTCCATATCAAGGATTAGCATCTCGTCACTGTAGAGCAGTAGGTGCGTGACCAGCGCTTTCAGTAAAGCACTTTCGGGGCAGATGCAGCCTGTGCCCCCGATCTCAATAGTGCCCAACCGTAGGAAGCGAATCCCGTTATGGGAGATGCTGAACCGCTCTGGGATATCATCCACACGTGGATTCATGGTGAAGAACCCCCCTGATGTGCCTGGCTTGGCACCGGTGCGCTCGTAGATCAAGTCATCCATTTCGGAGATTGGCTTGACTCTTTCAACTAGATCGGGGGGGAAGCCCATCGCTTGGGCCAGGCCGCCAACTGGATCGGCGTCGATGACGATGACTTCGCGGCCTTTTTCGGCATAGATATGAGCCAGCAGGGCAGAGAGGGTGGTTTTACCCACACCTCCCTTGCCGCTGATGGCGATCTTGGACAGTGGGGTCATTTAATTCTTTTCCTCCTGTAAGATGCTTTTTGTAACTGCTCGGTTCCGCCTTGGATATCGGCGAGGCAGCAATTATTTCTTACTTTTGAGACTTTTGAGGACTACTTGTCCTTGTTTTAATGACGGTGCTTATGTGCGTCTTAATCCCGCTGCCAAGATATGATCTGATTGCTCTAGACTTCTGGACGCGGCAGCAACCCGGCTTTCTCGGTGATGACGGGCACAGCCGGCTCCCATTCAATTGCCATGATATGCACACCGTGTACGCCTGGTATTTCTTGCAGTTGCTGAATCGTCTCGATGCAGATTTTGATGCCTTCCTCGCGCAGTGCTTCGCGGCGAGCCTTTTTATCCTCCTTGGGGATGCCACTGGTTGCGCCGCGCATGCGATCAACATACTCGTCGGGGACATCCAGGCCGGGGACAAAACTGGCCATATACTTCGCCATTCCAACGCTCTTTAGAGGTGTGACGCCTCCCATTATATAGACATCATCCAGTAGTCCCAAGTCGCCCGCGCGTTTCATGAATTCCTTGAAGCGGGGCATGTTGTAGATGCATTGTGTCTGGATGAATTTGGCGCCGGCCTGGACCTTCTTGGCCAAGCGGTAGGGTCGATATTCATAGGGCGGGGCGAAGGGATTGGCCGCTGCGCCTAGGAAAAACTCCGGTGCACCTTCACATTCATCGCCCGATTGAACGATGCCCTTTTCGCGCATGTCGCGCATCATCTTCAGCATCTGGATCGAGTCCATATCGAAGACACCTTTGGCCTCTGGATGATTACCGAATTTCTGATGATCGCCGGTGAGGCAAAGCAGATTCTTGGCGCCTAGGGCCCATGCCCCAAAGAGGTCCGACTGGATAGCGATGCGGTTTCGGTCACGGGCCGTCATCTGGACGACGGGTTCCAGTCCCATATCGATTAACATTGAGCCCACGGAGATGGAGGACATCCGCACGACAGCGGTCTGATTATCGGTGATGTTGACTGCATCAACGACGCCCTTGAGGTGTCGAGCTTTCTCCTCAATGATTGATTTGTCAGCTCCAGTTGGCGGCCCCAGCTCGCCTGTGACTGCGAAGTGTCCGGCGCGAAGCACTTTTTCAAGATTGCTACCAGCAATAAATTTGTTGTTTCCTGTCATTGTTTTACTCCCAGAATTCCTTTTTAGCCACTTCGAGTTCCTCAGGTGCGGAATCCTCGTAAGTACCTTCCTTCTCCCGCAGCATATTGATCCAAGCGGACTCGTCCTCGCGCTCCCAATTGTGCATTGGCTCGATGTCCAGAATTTCCGCGCCATAGAGCGGCATCTTCTGTGAGCGCTCGAAAGCGTTTAGCCACACGCACTCCATGTCCTCCTCGACCTCGCAATGACCGTTGGTGCGCGTCCCGCCACAAGGGCCGTTGCGCAGTTGCTTGGGGCAGTTCATCGGGCAAGTCATACCCGTGTAGTGGAGTACACACTGCCCACACTCATTGCATTCGAAGATGAGCGTCTTGAAAAGGTCCTCACCGGGTTTGATCAGCTTCTCACTTGTGTCATAACCGATTGCTGACCATATCGAGTCCATACTGAGGAATACTCCTTCAGCGAATTTGTACAATTTTTCCAGGAACTTTGGGCTATCTTGGACCCAACTTCCTTTCTTCATACTCTTGCTCCTTTCTTATCTTAACTAATCTTAACTATTAAAAGCGCACTCAGTGAAATGACCTTGTGGGGGCTTTTAACACATTTTCTACATTTAGGTGATTGTCGTGAACTTGCTTTGTCAAGTCGCGTTAGACTTGGCGTGTGTAATCTGGCAGCAGAATCGGTGCTGTTATTCCTGTATCCACATCCGTTTCTTCCAATTCCTGATTCCATCGCTCTACGTGGGCCAGGTTTGGTTTGCCTACAGTTACATTTTGTGCATACGCGGCCGCCGAGCGCCCAGATCGGCGACCAAAGACTGTGATCTCTAGCAGAGAGTTGCCCATTAGTCGGTTGTGGCCGTGTACGCCGCCGCTTACCTCACCGGCCAGGAAGAGACCTGGCACCTTTGTGGAGCCATCTGGCTTCAGCCGCACTCCGCCGTTCTGATAATGGAGTGTGGGGTAGACCAGCATGGGCTCTTTCGTGATGTCGATGTTGAAGCGCTTGAACTGTCTCACCATCGCTGGTAGATTGGCCTCGACTGTGCCGGCCCCGTGGATGATCTCGATCATCGGTGAATCGAGCCATACTGCCGGCTGTCCGGTGGGCGTGATTATCCCGTTGTCCCGCTCGCTACATTCACGGATGAAGGAGGCGGCCTCCACGTCGCGCGGCTCCAGGGGATAGACGAACTGTTCGCCAAACTTGTTGACCGGCTGGGCGCCGAGTCCACGCGTCTTTTCGGTCACCAGCAGTCCCAATATCTGCTCTGGGAAGGCCGCACCGGTGGGGTGATACTGCATCGACTCTAGATAGCCGAGTGGTGCTCCGGCGCGATAGGCCATCACCACGCCGTCGGCCGTCGCGCCGTAATGGTTGGTGGTGGGGAAGCCTTGGAAATGCAAGCGGCCCCCGCCGCCGGTTGCCATCACCACCGATTTGGCCTTGATGTAGTGATATGCCTTCGTCTCTAGGTTCATTACAACGGCCCCGGCGACTTTGCCTTCGTCGTCCAGCACCAGCTCTACGGCAGGGGAGAACTCGATAACGCGGATGCCTGTGCTGAGCTCAGTCGAACCATCATCCTCGCGGTTGCGCACCTCGTCGCGCAGGGTGCGCATAATCTCCGCGCCGGAGTAGTCGCGTGCGGAGTGCATGCGCATCCGGCTGGTGCCTCCGCCGTGGCGCTCCACCATTGTGCCGTCGGGCTCTTTGTCGAACATCATCCCCAGATCCTCAAGCCATTTGATGATGAAGGGCGCGTCTGTCACTAACGCTTCCACTAGATCGGGCGCATTGGTGAAATGTCCGCCGCCGATGACGTCAAGGTAATGGATGGCCGGATTATCGTTGGGACGGTCTGCGGCTTGGATGCCGCCCTGGGCCATCATAGTGTTGGCGTCCCCGAAGCGCAGCTTGGTAGTGAGGATCACCTGGGCGCCGTTTTCCTGTGCCAAGAGCGCCGCCGAGGCCCCCGCGCCGCCGCCGCCGATGATGAGCACATCGGTCTCGGCGGTCGGCTCGCTCAGGTCGAAATCTGGGGGGATGTGGGGGCGCCCTTCGACGATGGCGGCCATTTCATAGGGCATGCGTTGTCCTTTGCTTACGCCCACACGTATGGCGCGCATCTTCTCCTCGATGTAGTCGGGATGGAATTCGTTGAGTACTTCGTCACGTTCTTCCATTGACATCGATGGGAACGTCTCGCCAATCCGCCGCATGCGGGTCGCCTCGACCCGCCGCATAGATTCTTGCATCTCTTCTGGATAACCGCTCATCATTACTCCTCTGGCTCGATCTCGCGGGCCTTATATCGCTCTACCAATTCTTCGCGATCTAGCCCCTTCAGCTCCTCAAGGGCCGCATCAAACTTGCCCGCCTTGAGCTCTTCTAAACGATCTTGGAGGTGTGCAGACCGGGGCGCCAGGTAGCGTCCATAAAGGCGACGGGCTAGGATGGCGATATTATACTGTGCTTCCTCTGCTGGACAACGGGCTGCACACAGTCCGCACATAATGCAGTCAAAGGATAAGTCCGCCATCGTGGCGATATCGCCCTTCATACCGGCCGCCATATATTGTCGCACATCCAAGTCCTGTGGGCATGCCTTGGTGCAAGCGCCACAGCCCAGGCAACGCAGCAACTCCGGGTACGTGGAGAACAGCGTGGTCGGCGTGGGCTGCATCTCGGTGATGTCATAACTGGATCGCTGGGCCGGGAAGAATGGTATCTGGGCCAGGTACATATCCGGCTCTACTACTGTTTGGCAAGCCAGGCCAAAATAAAGTTTGGGATCGCCCTTGATACGATAGGTCGTGGCGCAAGCTCCACAAAAGCCGCCGCGACAGCCGACGCCCCGGATCAGTTTGTAGCCAGCGTATTCCATCGCTTTCATAATCGTCAGCGTGGGTGGTACCATGTAACGCTTCCCCATTATGTATACAGGGATCAAGTTGGCCTCTTCTACCTCGGTTGCATCAGATTTATTAGATTCAATCTCGTTCGCCATAACTTTCTCCTTCTTACTCCTCTCCTACCTCCATCCATTCATCTTCTTTGAAGGTGATTAGGGGGAGGGGTTCTTCGACGTCACGACCAGGTACGTAGTCGAAGACTGCCTGTGTCTTCTGACCGATGGCGCGGAAAACGTCACCAACTGGCAGCTCGGCGGGACAATCGCTAGTGCACATTCCGCAGCCGACGCATGAGAGCACCATGTGGTTTAGTCGAGTGAGGTGGAAAAGCATCGTGTCGGCCGGCAGGCGATAGGCGCCCTTCCGCTCTGTCCAGTTCATGTACTGCATCGGCTCGTGATCGAATATCTGACTCTTGAAGAGGCACGTCTTACAATAACAAATTGGGCAGACGGTCATACAATTGTGGCAGCGCACGCAAGAGGCGAACACTCCCTCAATACCTTCCTCGTTCAACCGCTCGTTGATCTCAGAGAAGCGTTCATCGCGCACCTTAGTGCGGGCCGCGATCACTTTCTTCACCACCTCGGACCGTTTCTCCTTAGCGCTCCCGCCGTTCTCCGCCTGGGTCAGCTCCAGTTTCTCCGCCATCTCGTCGGGTAGGCTGATCGGGATACCGGGCTCCTTGTTGCCCGCGCTCAAGTCCGCTCCGAAGAGCTCCAGCGTGATGTCAGCTCCTTCCACGTGTGGCCTCTCGCACATCTGGCAGCCGTTCCTAAAGGAGTAACCCTCTTGCGCGGTAAGTTCGCCGCTTTGTGCAGTTGCCAGGTAGGCCGTCATATCCACGCCGTCGTTGTCGCGCATATCGTCGTAGACCGCCACGTCGTAGGTGCCCAGGCAGTCCACGCCGATGGTCACAAGGTCATCGAGGCTGGCCTGTTGCAGCTTGACCAATTCGACCAGTGCTCGCAGTTCACAGGGGCGCAATACCACGCCAACGCGGCCTCGCGGCTCTCGAACGGAGACACGCCCGGCCAGAGGGGCTGCGTTCAATCCCATCACCGGCGCCAGGGGATTGGCCGCTTCCAATAGATCCGGATCGGAGACCATCGCTGGCGTTACTGTTCCCGACGGTGTTTCCATCGGTACTAAAAGCGCATCAACTACCTCGGCTTTCAGCAGTTGTTTGAGGAAGCCCTGAATAGCGGCCAGCGTATCTTCGTTTTCAACCGGTATAGTGGTTCTCATTATTCATCTCCTTATTTACCAGTGTACCAATGTACCAATGTGCCGACTTCACACAGCCCACCTTTGGCGCATAGGGTTTGGTCCTTTCTCTCGCAGCGCCTCGGT
>CAZDYW010000003.1:15619-19072 GCA_964509655.1 uncultured Anaerolineales bacterium | reverse complement strand
ACACAGCCCACCTTTGGCGCATAGGGTTTGGTCCTTTCTCTCGCAGCGCCTCGGTCATCTCGGTCACTGTATCGGCAAACCGCTGCCCCTCCGAAGCAGAGATCCAGCGCAGCCAGACACGGTCTTCGTCGAGGCCGGCGTTTTTGATGATTTCTTTTAATGCGATGACACGTCTTCGCGCTTTATAGTTCCCCGATTGATAGTGACAGTCGCCGGGATGACATCCGCCGATGAGAACACCATCGACGCCGTCCAGGAGTGGTTTCAACACATACGTGGGGTCCACTGACCCTGAGCACATCAAGCGGATGATGCGCACGTTGGGTGGGTACTGAATGCGCGAAGTGCCCGCCAGATCGGCCCCTGTGTAGGTGCACCAGTTGCATAAAAAGGCGACAATCTTGGGTTCGAAATTACCTTTTTCCATTCTTATTCTCCATTCTCCGTTCTACTTGTTAACTAATGCGTCTACCTGCGCCAACACTTGCTCAGCGGTGAAGTGCTGCAGGGTGATGGCCTTGGAAGGACAGGTGACAGCACAAGCGCCACATCCTTTGCACAAAGCCGGGTTGATCTGGGATACTCCCCAGAGTGCATCGAGGGCCGGTGCGTCAAATGGGCAGACATCTACACACATCCCACATCCGGCGCAAAGCTCATCATCTACTACCGCTGTTTCCGAGATGACTGGAACCGTGCCGCGCACCAGTGGAATGAGGGCTGATGAGGCTGCGGCCTTGGCCTGTGCGATGGTATCGGGGATGTCCTTCGGCCCTTGACAGCAACCGGCCAGGAAAACTCCATCCATCGCCGTGTCCACGGGGCGCAGCTTGGGGTGGGCTTCCAGGAAGAACCCATCGGCGGAGCACGGTAACTTCAGGAGTTGCGATATTTCATGGGCACTTTTCCGAGGCTCCATACCCACCGCGAGTACCACCAAATCGGCTTCGAACTCGATGGGGCGTCCCAACAGTGTATCCTCCGCTTCCAGCACTACGCGATCTTCTCCATCACGTCTGCTCCGGTAGATCTCGGAGACGTTGCCCCGCCGATAGCGCACGCCCTTAGCTCGCGCTTCGTCGTAGAATTCCTCGGCCTCTTTGCCAAAAGTGCGCACGTCGATGTAGAAGACGGTCACTTGAGCATGGGGCAGCATCTCGCGCACCAGCCGGGATTGCTTGGCGGTGTACATACAGCAGACTCGTGAGCAGTGTGGGTTACCCAACTGTACATCTCGCGAGCCGACGCATTGAATAAAGGCCACGCTTTTTATATCCTCGGGTGGTTTCCCATCTACCGTTAAATCGCCATTCGCCAGCCGCTCCTCCATCTCCAACGATGTGATGACGTTAGGATAATTGCTGTAGCCATACTCCGGCTTGCGATCAGGATTAAAAACGTCATAGCCAGTAGCGACAATGATTGAGCCAGTACTGATGGATTGATAAGGTGCTTCCTCGTCCGTTGGTAGGTTGGTAGATTGATCTACTTTACCAACCTTGACTTCGAAATTACCCACGTATCCGTCTACCTCTACCACTTGGCTGTTGAGGAAGACTTTGATGTCAGGGTGGTTCTGGACGCGCTCGATCAGGGGGGCCAGTACTTCCGGCGCTGATTCCATTGTGGGAAATGTGCGGTTTAGTTCGGCCACGTGCCCGCCTAGATGATCGTTCTTTTCCACCAGATAGGTGGGGAAGCCCGCTTCGGCCACGTCGAGAGCAGCGGCCATCCCGGCCACACCGCCTCCGATGACGACTGCGCCGGGTGTGACTCCTACTTCACGCTTTTCCAACGGTTTCAAGCGTGCTGCTTTTGCCACCGCCGATGCGACGAGCGACTTGGCTTTCTCAGTTGCCTTCTCTTTGTCTTTGTGGACCCAGGAGCACTGTTCGCGGATGTTTGCCATATTCACCAGATACTGGTTTAGACCCGCTTGTTGCGCGGCCGCCCGAAAAGTCGGCTCGTGCATTCTAGGCGAACAGGATGCCACTACGACGCTGTTTAGCCCTTGTTCTTTAATGTCCTTCTTGATCAGCATCTGACCGGGGTCGGAGCACATATAGGTATAATCGCGGGACACGGTGACGCCGGGCAGATCGGCTGCAAACTCGGCTACATCTTCCACGTCCACCATAGCCGAGATGTTTACACCACAATGGCAAATGTACACACCGATACGAGGTTTTTGTTCCATAGCTATATCCTCTGTTTGTGGATTATGGCTTACTTGCGGGTTGCGAACAGTTCGCCCATTTCATCATTCGCCATTCTCTGTCAACGCCAGATCCACCAGCTCCATTATATCCATCACTTGCAGTTGATCATCCAGCTTCTGCACCTTGACCGCGTCCTCCAGTGTCAGCAGGCAGAAGGGGCACGCCACGGCTAGGATTTCGGCGCCCGTTTCGGCGGCCTCGTGTACTCGCTGGAAGGCCAGGCGTTCCTCAAGGTTGGTGCCCTCGACCCACATCCTTCCCCCGCCACCCTCACAGCACAGGCTGCGTTCTCGGTTGCGATCCATCTCCACCAACTCGACACCAGGAATGGCTTTAAGGATAGATCTGGGTTCTTCAAATACTTGGTTCTGTTTGCCGAGGAAGCACGGGTCATGATAGGTCACTTTTTTCGTCACGCCTTCGCCCCAGGCTTTCACATTTTCTAATTCTAGTTTGCCCTCTTCAATCAGTTGGGCCAGGAGTTGAGTGTAATGAAGCGATTCTATCCCATCAAGCCCATACTCGTTCTTGAATGTGTTGAAGCAGTGCGGAGAGGTAGTGATAACTTGCTTGGCACCCACCCCGCGGATCATCTCGCCGTTCTCCTCGATCAGCATCTCGAATAGGCCAACCTCGCCCATGCGACGCACCTCGTTGCCGCAACAGGTCTCATCGGTGCCCAGAGTGCCAACGTTCAGTTCGGCCTTTTCGAAGACGCGCATTAGCGCACGAGGGATGCCTTGCACGCGCTGATCATAGGAGGGGATACATCCGACGAAGTAGAGCATGTCGCACCCTTCCTGGGCGGCTGTCTTCGCTTTCTTCAAGCTGGGTTCTACTCCATCGGCCCACATCTCTCGATCTGCCCGGGCCATACCACTGGGATTGCCCTGTCGGAAGATGCCCATCAGTGCCGCTCCCACGGTCTCTGGGATGCGCCCGCTCTCTACCATCTCGCCTCGCAAGGCGATGACCAATTCGGCGGGTTGCACGTCCTTGGGGCAGCGTTCGACGCAGGTGAAGCAAGCTGTACAATCCCAAAGCTCCTCGTGAGTCTTTAGTTCGAACTCTGGTTCTACCAGCATTTGATAGATCAAGCTGCGAATGTTGAGCACAGTCTTGCGTGCCACCGGGCATCCACCAGTGCACTTGCCACATTGGATACAGCCGAATAACTCCAACTGCTCGGCCATCTTTTCTGTCTTCAATGCCATTTCGATTCTCCTCTAGCAAA
>CAZDYW010000003.1:0-15519 GCA_964509655.1 uncultured Anaerolineales bacterium | reverse complement strand
CTTAACCAGTATCCTCATCGCCGAGGATGCGGCTGCTTTTGCCTGGGCTACTGTGTCGGGGATGTCCTTGGGCCCTTGACAACAACCCGCCAAAAATATGCCGTCAGTCTGAGTATCTACTGGACGCATCTTTGCATCCGCTTCCTGGAAGAAGCCATCGGGGGAGCGTTCCAGGTCCAGCAGATTTGCCATATCTGTCACGTCGGTTCTCGGTACAATGGCTGTTGCCAGTACCACCAGATCGGCCTCGACCTCGATGGGTTTCCCCAGCATCGTGTCCTCGGCCAGCACGACTAGCCTATCTCCGCGCCGGTAGATTTCAGATGGCTCGCCGCGTCGATATGTCACCCGTTCGTGTTTCACACGGTCGTAGAATTCCTCGTATCCTTTGCCGAAAGCTCTCACGTCCATGTAGAAAACTGTGATGTTGGCGTCGGGAATCTTGTCTCGTACCAGATGCGCGTGCTTAGCCGTGTACATACAGCAGACCCGTGAGCAGTACGGTACGCCCGTGTGCGGATCACGCGAGCCCACGCATTTGATGAACACGACATCCTTGGGCTTCCTGTCCCCGATGACGATGTTGCCTCGCCGGTCTTTCTCGGGGATGAAAATCTTACCCTTCGTAGGGCCGGATGCATCCGAAAGCCGCTCGAACTCGATGCCCGTCATCACCTCTGGGTAAACGCCATAGCCAAACTCCGGCTTAGTACGCGCTTCGATCATATCGAAGCCCGTTGCGACTATGATGGCGTTGACCTCGATGTCCACGAACTCTTCTTCTTGTTCGAAATCGATTGCGCCAGCGGGGCAGGCATCTTTGCATAAAAAGGTCTTACCGCACACCCCTCGCGTCAGGTACAGGCAAGCTTCGGGATCAATGGTGTATTTGAGCGGCACCGCTTGCGGGAAAGGTGTGTAGATTGCAGAACGCTTGGCGATGCCCTCATCGAATTCGCTGATGATGCGGCCCTTCATCCGGCAGGCCTCGGCGCATGCACCACATCCCGTACATTTTTCGATGTCCACGTAGCGCGGCTTCTTCCGCACCCGTACCTGAAAGGTGGGAAGCTTCTGGTTATTTGAGTCCATTAACTCGACTGCCTCAACCTCGGAATAGGTCATCATCTCAATATTGGGATGCTGTCCTGTGTCCACCATCTTGGGTGTCAGGATGCAGGATGAACAGTCCAAGGTCGGGAACGTTTTATCCAACTGGGCCATACGGCCGCCGATGGAGGGCTCCCGTTCGACCAGATAAACCGGGAAGCCTGCGTCGGCGATGTCAAGTGCAGCTTGGATACCAGCGATACCTCCGCCGATGACCAACGCTGCTGGTTTACCTCTATCCATACTCATTCCCCATCTCAATCCTCTATTCCCAAATTGGTAGGCGACCACGGGCGAATCGTCGCCTGAGGGTCGCCCCCACGCTCATCTCACCGATTCCAACATTCTGTACACGCTCGGTATCTCGACGCCTTTCCGTCTCGTCGCTTTGTTGGGACACGCGACGATGCAAGCGCCACAGCCCTGGCATAGAACTTCAATAACCTCGGCCGTATGTGCCCCGGGCTCCAGCACGCGGGCGCCGTAAGGGCAGACCTCAACGCACTGACCGCACGCTGTGCATAAACGCTCGTTGACCTCCACTGCCGGTATCGGAGCTTGTAGTATCTTTTGCTTAAGTAATGCAGCTGCTCTCATCGCGGCGCCTTGAGCTTGCAGGATGGATTCATCAGAGAACCTCGGCGAGTGGGCCAGCCCGCACATAAAGATGCCCCGTTTGGTGAAATCCAGCGGACGCATCTTCGGGTACTCCTCCTGGAAGAAGCCATTCTTATCCAGTTCCACTCCCAGCATATGGGCCAGTTCTTGAACCTTGTTGGGCTCGATTCCGGTGCTCAAGACCAACATCCCGGCTTGGAGTTCCACGTCGTCGCCGATGACGGGCTCATGCAGTCTGATCTTCAGGCCATCATTGCCCGCTGTGACCTGTGGCTTGTCCGGCAGTTCATAGCGCATGAAAATCACGCCCTTATCACGTGCCTCGCGGTAATAGTCCTCCCGGAAGCCAAAAGTGCGCATCTCGCGATATAGCACGAAGACTCGCGCATCTGGGTTTTGCTCCTTGATGCGTAGCGCGTTGGTGACGGCCTTGGTGCAACAGACCCGACTGCAATAGGGCCGTTCTGGCTCTCTCGACCCGACGCATTGTATCATCACCACGTCCGAGGGTACATCTTCGCCCGCGTCGAGCATTTGTTCCAGTCCTCGTTGTGTGACCACACGTGCATCCTCGCCGTAGAGATACTCGGTCGGCTCGACTTCGTGGCCTCCCGTGGCAACGACGATGGCGCCGACTTTCCGATTTGTCAACTTGTCAGTTTCTTGATCTTTCGACTGGCTGATTTTTACCGCGAAGTTGCCAACGTGGCCCTCTACTTCCGCCACCTGGGCGTTCAAGAACATAGTGATTTTCGGGTGGTCCTTGGCCTCTTCAATCAATCCACTCAGGAATGCGACTGGATCCTCGCCGGTCAAGGTGTATTTCAGGTAACGCAGTTGGCCGCCTAGCTCATCGGAGCGCTCCACCAGATCGACCTCGTGGCCCATCTCGGCCAGGTGTAAGGCTGCTGTTACCCCAGCCACGCCGCCACCGATGACCAGCGCCCGTTGAGACAGTTCCTCGCCTTTGACCTGTAACGGTTTCTCCACGCGAACGCTGGAGACCGCCATCTCGACCAGCTCTCGCGCCTTGGCAGTGGCGTCCTTACCGTTGCCCTGGTGGACCCACGCTATCTCGCCCCGCAAGTTGACCCGTTCCAGTAACTGGGAATTCAGGCCGGCCTTGTGCATCATCTGCTCGAAGCTGGCCTGGTAGAGGCGGGCCGGGCAGCCGGCCAAAACCACGCGGTTGAGTTCGTGCTCCTGGATAGCCTCTGCGATTAGTTCGCGACCGCTCGCCAGGCATGCATTGTCCATCACTTGCACGAAAGCCACATCGCGCATTTCCTCTGATTGCTCAGCCAAAGTGTGCAAGTCGATCACTGCTCCAATCTCGGCGCGGCAATCGCAGAGAAAGACGCCTACACGCGGCCACTCCTGGAGCACGTTTCGCTCTTCTTCCCCCGAGAAGCCAGGTTTCGTCGCTTCGTTTTCAGGAGTAGCTCCGTTCCTTTCCACAAACCGAGTCGCGCTGGCGGCTACCGCCGAAGCCTCGATCACCGTCTCGGAGATGTCCTTGGGCTCGCGGAATGCGCCGCTCACCAGGATGCCTGGTTGGGAGCTGTCACCTGGGTGGAATGTGTCGGTCACGCAGAAGCCGTAGCGGTTGAGATCGACGCCTAGCCCTTTGCCCAGTTCTTGGAATCCACGGGGCGGCTCGAAACCCACCGCGAGCACCACCATGTCGAAGTCTTCTTCCTGTACGCTCCCGCCTTCATCTACGAAGTTGAGTTGTAAATTGCCCGTCTGTTTGTACTCGTGAATCGAGGAGACCATCGCGCGGCGATAGTTCACCCCTGGCAATGCCTCGACCTTGTCGAAGCTTTCGTCGAAGTCCTTGCCGTGGGCGCGGATGTCCATAAAGAATACGGTTATTTCAAGATCGGGATTAAGTTCCTTGGCCACCTGCACCTGCTTGGCCGTGTACATGCAGCAAACGGAGGAGCAATAGCCGCGATCAATCGATGGGTCGCGCGATCCCACGCATTGGATGAAGGCGATGCGTTGAGGGTTTTTCTTATCAGAAGGGCGCAAAATTTCGGCACCGGTGGAGCCGGAGATGCTGACCATTCGCTCGAACTGGATACTGGAGAGCACATTGTCGTAATACCCGAAGCCATATTCTCCCTTGATGTTGGCGTCGAAGGGTTCGTAGCCGGGGCTCATAATCAACGCACCTACTTCGACCGATGCGGTTGAAGCTTCCATTTCGAGGTCGATGGCATCGGTGGGGCAAACATCGACGCACTTACCGCAGCGTGTGCAGTAATCCATATCGATGACGTAGGCCGGCGGGATCGCTCTCGTTGGCGGTCGATAAATTGCCTTCTGGCTATCAATGTCACCTTCGTATTGATGAGGACGCTCGATGGGGCAGACCTCGGCGCAAAGGCCACAGTTGTTGCAGCGTTCGATATCCACGTAGCGTGGCTTGCGGCGCACCGTGACGGTTAAATCGCCCGGCTTGCCCTCCACATCCACTACCTCCGTGTAAGGTAGAATCTCGATGTTGCGGTGGAGGTCACACTCGATGGTGGGGCAGTAGGCCGCCCGTCCTGGCAGCATCAGACAGATGCCGCAAGAAGGATTTTTCACAGAAGGAAAGGTCCGGTCCAGCAGGTGGAGTGATCCGCCGATGCCCGGTGCGCTGTCCAGCAGATGGACCTTATATCCTGCTTCTGCTAGCAGCAGCGCCGATTGCATTCCGCCGATACCCGCGCCGACTATTAGGACGCCACTATTTTGCTTAGATTTGCCGTTATTGCTCGTCATAGATTCCTATCCTCTAAGAAATTGCGAATTGCGAATTGCAAATTCCTTCTATTCTCAATTCTCATGTCACGTGAGCAGCCCACGCGCCTTTAGCAGCGGACGGGGGTCGACGGAGTGCTTGCTCAGCCATTTTTTCACGCCAGGCAGCTCGAATGCTAGCGCCATCAACTCCGTGAAGTAGAAAATCGGCATCTTTTGTTGTGAGGGCGCTTGCCGTGTGTCCAGGTTGATCTGGCACATTCCGCAGGCCGATGCGATGCAATCCGCGCCGGCCTCGAAGGCGCCCTCGACGATTTTGGTCGAAAGCACAGTCACTACCTCGCTGCGCGAGAGCGTAAAGCTGGCGCCGCAGCAGTCAACTTTGTATGACCAGTCGATTATTTCCGCTCCAAGCTCTGCCATCAACTGATCCATCGTCACCGGGTGTTCTGGATCGTCCCAACCGGTCACCTCTGGTGGGCGTACCAGTACGCAGCCGTAGTAGGATGCCACTTTTAGGCCCTTCAGTGGCTTGGTCACCTTTTCCCTGATTTCTTCTTTTTCCAGATCATTGCTTAACACTTCCAACAGGTGACGGGGGAGCGCTTGACCTTCGTAATGGAAGTTCAGTATTTCTTCCATTTCCTCTCGCCAATCTGGGTCATCGCGCATCTTGAGGTCAGCGTCGCGGCAGTGCTGATAACAAGCTGGACATGGGATAACCATATCCAGCCCGGCATCTTGGGCCAGCGCCACATTGCGCCCCGGCAGGGTCATTGCAAGCTGATGATCGATGCTATGGGCTGATGAAGCGCCGCAACAGTTCCAATCATCCAGTTCCATCAGTTCGATGTCCAGCGCTTCACATACGGCCTCGGTGGAGAGGCCGAATTCCACCGCTGTGGTCTTGGATGTGCATCCAGGGTAGTATGTGTATTTCACTGACTCACCTCCGATTCAGCCGTGCGAGCCTTTTCGTAGAGCGCTTTGATCTCTTCCAGTCGTTTGATGCGTTCTGGCAAGAAAGAAATTTTGCCGTTAAGGATGAGGTTGGTGCCCAGTTTCATATCATCGAGCAGCCCTTGGAAGAAGACGGGGTATTCTTTCAACAGGCAGCGGGTTTTGAACTCCGCCAACATCGTGAGTTCATGGACCCGTCCCCACATCCTGATACTGTCGAGGAAGGATTGGTGCAGTGAGTAGATCGCTGTTTCTGGCGCGTATCCTTCTTGCAGCGCCATCTCGCGGAGCACGTCCATCACCGGCGCTAGCCTTATCTGGTTGGGGCAACGTGTGCCACATGCCTCGCACCCAATGCACATCCAGATAGCTTTACTGCTCAGCACTTTTTCTCTTTGGCCTAGCTGGATCATTCGAAGTAACTGGGCCGGTTTGTAGTCCATCATGTAGGCCGTCGGACAGCCGGCAGTGCATTTCTGGCAATAGAAACAGCTTTGTACTTCCTCGCCGCTTCGTCTTTGTATGAGCTCGCTAAAGGCGAGGTCAGTTCCAACCGCGATGGTCATCGTTTCCTCCAAATGTTGCGAATTGCAGATTGCAAATTGTAACTGTGAATGAGGTTGAGGCTGTATCGTTCACAATTCATCATTCGCAATTAGGCTTAGAACTCTCCGGTGTGATCGACCAGCCGTAACACAAGTACAGCCATATCCATCGTCGTGCCATCTTCTGTGATGAAGTAGTCGTTCAGCGTGACTTCGCGCTTGAAGCCGAGGTCCTCGAATGCCTTGATGACCCGATGCTGCGTGGTCAAAATCTCGGCGTACAATTGCTGTAGCCCTACGCGCTGGGCGATCTCAATCAGGCTGCGCAACATCAAGGTTCCGATACCTTGGCGTCTGTACTCCTGATCTAGGAAAATACGCACCCAGGCCAGGTGTTTATTGTAATGTTCGCCGAAGTGTAAGGTGGCATCTCCCACAATCTTGCTATCTATGACCGCCACCAAGGGGAAGACTCGCTTGAGATCCAGACTGTCCACCCATCCTCGCACAACGTCTGGATCGGCTGCGTCGTTGCGGAAGTATTCCAAATCCTGCCTGGACGCGCGGCCAAAGAGCCCCACCAGATCTTCTTTGTCCTCCTTGGTCAGCGGGCGCAGTAGCAGTCGCTCCCCGCTGGGCAAGGTCTTCACTTTCCGATAATTTTCCAGTTGTTTCCAAACGTCTGCCATTTTAGTTTCGACCTCCATTCACAATTTACGATCCTATGTTCATCGCTTGCCAGATCAGCTCTGTTATGTCCATCACGCGCATTCTTGCACGTCGTGCCTCTTTGTGCCGGCGTGTTGCTGCCATCAACGTGCGTTCACACTGCTGGCAGGCGGAGACGATTACTTGCGCCTCCACTTCACAGGCCCGGTCAATCCGGTGTAGCGCTACATCGGAGACGGCTTCCGGGTCGAAGCTTTCCAGATTGCCTCCCCCCCCACAGCACTCGGAGATGGATCTGGAGCCGCTCATCTCCCTCAGTGTGAGGTCAGGAATGCTTTGCAATACCTTACGGGGCGCTTCGTAGACCTCGCTTTTACGGCCCAGGTCACATGGGTCATGGTATGTCACTTTAAGGGGTAGTGTGTTTAACGGCAATGCACTCTGATCGATCAGGTCTGCCAATAGTTCTGTCGCATGGTAAACTTCAAATTCCAGCTCTTCTCCCAGCACCTTCGGATAAATGGCCTTCCACATATGATAGCAGGAGGGACAAGTGGAGACTAGCTTGGAAGCCCCCAGTTTTTCCATCTGGGCCACGTTGTGGCGCACTATCTTCTCGACCTTTTCCATCTCTCCCAGCGCTAGCAAGGGATATCCGCAACACCATTCCTCTCCTCCCAAAGTGGTGAAGTCAACCTCCGCTTTTTGCAGTATGCGGGTCAACATTTGGGGCACCCTGTAGCTGCGCGGGAAGAAAGCGCCGACACAGCCCACGAAATAGACGACCGTGGCTTTCTGTTTGTTTGCCAATCCGGTGGGGATATGCTCCAGATTCTGGCTCCAGATCAGACGGTCGGTGTTGTCATCACCGCTTACGTTGTGGTCTTTCGCAATTGTCTGGCTCAGTTGATTGAGGCGCTGGATACCAATGCACAAGCGGTCATCAATCACCGGTTCTTCATTCGCTCCTGCGGCGGGTGTCGCTTTGCTTACAGAAACCTGCCCTACAGATGTCACCGACTCGGCCAACATCTCTCTTAGCTCGTCGCAGTCTTCCCGTCTATATCCGTGTTTGGTAGCAATTTTTCGTAACTCGATCATCACTTCGCCTATGTCGATCCCATTGGGACAGTGCTCGGCGCACATTTCACAACCCAGGCAGAGCCAGATGTCGCGACTGGTCAAGACCCGCTCCCAGTGTCCCATCTGCAGGTGTCGCAGGATATGGTCCGGCCCATACTCCATCGCGAAAGCAACCGGGCAGCCAGCGGTGCATTTGTGACATTGATAGCAAGTAGCAATTTGCAGATCTCGGATTGCAGATTGCAGATTGCAGTTTGCATCGTGATTCACTTCTCTCAACCTCAACCCTCAACCCTCAATAACTCACCACATCTGCCATAGCCAAAATCTGCGCTGGCGTCCAGTTGTGTATGAGGCTCGCTTTGTTAGGGCAAGCGACCACACAGGCGCCGCAATTCTGACATAGCGCCGCGTTGACGGTGGAGATGCCCTGCACCGGGTGTATCGCTCTCGCTTCGTAAGGGCACGCTTCCACACATGCTCCGCAGCCTGAGCATAACTCCTCGACGACGTAGGCCACTGTCGGCTCTTGGGTCATCTCATCGTGGGAGAAAAGTTGCAGCACCTTGGCAGCGGCGCCTGAGGCCTGTGAGACAGTCTCCGGGATGTCTTTGGGGCCTTGCGCTGTTCCGGCCAGGAAGACTCCAGCCGTCAAGCTTTCGACCGGGCGCAGCTTGGGGTGGGCCTCGCTGAAGAAGCCGTATTCGTCCGCGCCGATGCGCAACATTTGCGCCACATTCAGCGCTTGCTGGCTGGGGAGCATCGGTGTGGCCAGCACTACCAGGTCTGCTGCTACCTCCACTGTCTGATTGCTCAGCGTGTCAGCGCCCCAGACCTTCACTTTCCCGCCAGCCCCGCCGTCGCGGAAAATCTTACTCACCTTACCGCGCAGATAGAGGATGTCCTGCTCCTCCATTGCTTCCTGGACGTATTCGTCATATCCCTTACCGGCTGAGCGGATATCGATGTAGAAGATGTATGCCTGACCGCTGGGTACTTGCTCCTTGAACATCATCGCTTGCTTGGCGACATACATACAACAGACCTTCGAGCAGTAGGATACGCCGCGCTCTGGATCACGGGAGCCCGCGCACTGGACGAAGACCACCTCGCGTGGCACACGTCCGTCGGATGGGCGACGCAATTCACCTGTACTCAACATCTCCTCAAAGGTGAGGCCGTCGATCACATCCTCCACTTCGCCCCCGCCGTACTCGGGCAAGCGCTTCATCGGGTACGAGTCCCAGCCGGTTGCGACGACGATGGCGCCTAACTCGAAGACCTGGGTTTCTGGTTGCGTGGTTGAGGCTTCATGCACCGTGATCTCGAAGTTGCCCACGTACCCATCGACCTCTGTCACCTGCGTATTGGTCAGCACCTCGATGTTGGGATGATTGAGCACCTTTTCGATCTTGCGCTCCAGCAGATCAGGTGCGGCGTCGAAGTTCAGATAAGTACCGCTAAGGTGGGCCATCTTACCGCCCAGGTGCTCCTCGCGCTCGACCAGAACCACGGGGAAACCCGCGTTGGCGATTACCATCGCCGCTTCCATACCCGCGATTCCACCGCCGATGACCAAGGCTCGCTTTGTAAGTGGGAGTTTGAAGGGGAACAATTCCTCATCCCTCGTGACCTTCTCCACGACGCTGCTTGTGATATCGGCGGCCTTCTCGGTGGCGCGATGATGATCGTGTTGATGTACCCAGGAGCATTGCTCGCGGATATTGGCGATTTCACAGCGATATGGATTTAGCCCGACCGATGAGGCCGCGCGTCGGAATGTCGCTTCGTGCATCGCGGGCGAGCAGGCCGCGACTACCACGCCATCCAATTGGTGCTCCTCGATGGCGTCCCGGAGCAATTGCTGGCCGGGATCGGAGCACATATAGCTATAATCCGTGGCATAGACTACATCTGGGTGCCGACGGACTGCTTCGACCACTTGCTCAACATCCACAGTGCTTGCGATGTTGATGCCACAATGACAGACGAAAACACCGATTCGGCTCATAATGGGGATTACATTCCTTGCTTTCTGATGCGTACTTTGATGTTATCCAGAACGACTAGAGCACCTTTGATAGTAGCCCGTTCCAGTTCCAGATCCCGTGTGTCTATAACATCGTGTCCTAGCTGTTGCAAAAATCTCTTGGTCTGCACGCGTAAGTTCTGATCGAGGAGAAAACGCATCCATTGGTTACCCTTTAGCACAGGTGATCAAGAATTTGTCATTTGCTCATCTGCCGCTTCTACTTCTGCTTCTTCTTCAACTTTAGCTGCTTGGAAGAGCGAGAGTGCCTTCGCCGCAGCTCCAGATGCCTGCGCTACTGTCTCTGGAATGTCCTGTGGCCCCAGGTCTGCCCCGGCCAGGAAGATGCCCTGTACTTTGCTTTCCACCGGGGTCATTTCTCCGTCAGCCGCGTTGTAAAATCCGTATGCATCTGCCTCTATGTTCAGCATATCCGCAACCTGGCGGCTACCTGCCGAGGGTATAATGGCCGATGCCACTACTACCATGTCGGCGGCGATCTCTATCTTGCGCCCGGTCAGCGTGTCCACGCCCCAGACCATCACCTGGCCGGTGTCAGTTTGGGGAAAGACCTTGGAGACGCGCCCCCGGATGTAGACCGTGTGATCCTCCTCCATAGCGCGGTTGACAAATTCCTCATATCCCTTGCCGCCAGCTCGGATGTCCATGTAGAACACGTAGACCTGCCCGTCGGGCACGCGATGCTTATAAAGGATGGCATGCTTAGCCGTGTACATACAACAGATTTTGGAGCAGTATGGCACGCCGTGCTCTGGGTTTCGAGAACCGGCGCATTGGATGAAAACGACCTCTTTGGGCACTTTGCGGTCGGATGGGCGGATCACCTCGCCGCCGGTCGGCCCCGAGGCGGAAAGCAAGCGCTCGAATTCTAGCCCATCCATCACGTCGGGATGGGACATATATTCATAAGCTGCTACCGCTTTGTCCTGGTATAGTTCGTAACCGGTGGCGACGATGATCGCACCGACATCAATGTCGATGATCTCGGGCTGCATGTCGTAATCAATTGCGTTCCTCTCGCAGGCCTGGGCGCACTTACCGCAGGCCAGAGGGAAGAGTCCCAGACAAGCTTCGGGGTCCAGTCGATAGACTGCTGGGACTGCTTGGGGTGAGGGAATGTAGATAGCGTGGCGGGCAGCCAGTCCCCGATCGAATTCATTGGGCACGACGACGGGACAGGCTTCGGCGCAGTCGCCACAGGCTGTGCATTCATCCTCCAGCACGTAGCGCGGGTGACGGAGAATACGCACGTGGAAATCCCCCACGTTGCCCTCGACGTCGATCACTTCGCTGAGTGTGAGCAAGCGGATGTTCGGGTGTTGCCCAACCTCTACGGTGCGGGGCGTGAGGATGCACTGAGAGCAATCCAGAGTCGGGAAGGTCTCCGAGAGCTGCGCCATATGGCCGCCTATGGAGGGCTCCTTCTCGACCAGGATAACCTCATAACCACTGTTGGCGATATCCAGCGCGGCTTGCATTCCGCTGATCCCGGCGCCGATCACCAAAGCTCGATATTTCATGAGTTCAAACCCCAAGCTGAGATAAGCGATCTTGCGTTTACGTAATGATCCTCAAGCCCCCAATCCTCTTCCGGCAGGCCCAACGCTATCGCCATCAACTGCGTGAAGTAAAGTGTCGGAATTTCGTTGCCCATAGGCCCGGCTTCCGTTTCACGCTGCGGGTAGTCGAGGTTGAATTGACAAAGTGGACAAGCGGTGAGGATGACTTGCGCGTCGTGCTCCCTTGCCGATGAGACGATGTCTTTTGAGAGTGTCTCGGAGACGTCTGGTTCCTTGACCGTCAGATAAGAGCCACAACATTCTATGTTGTAGGGAAAATCTATCGGCTCCGCTCCCAGTGCGCGTATCAGATCGTGCAGGATCACCGGATCCTCTGGATCATCCAGTCCGATCTCATCATATGGTCGCAGGAGCAGACACCCATAGTAAGGGGCTATGCGCATCCCGGTCAGTGGGTTTTTCACTCGCTTGGCCAGCTCATCCCAGCCAAGATCATCCCGCAATATCTCCAAGAAATGCTCGACTCGTACATTTCCCTCATAATCTTGCTCGGTGAACCAGTTGATGCGCTCCAGCATATCCGGATCGCGATCCAGTAATGCCTGAGAGCGGCGCAGGACATTGAAGCAAATGGAGCACAATGTTGTCACGCGCTCACCTGTTTGTTGTGCTTGATAGAGAATGCGCGTCGGTGCGATGAGGGCCATCGAGTCGTCCAGCATCAATGGGAAAGTCGCGCCGCAGCATTGCCATTCGGAGAGTTCCTCCAGAGGGAGACCCAACGACGCCGCGACAGCTCGCGCTGAGCGGTCATAGTTTTTTGCTTTAGTGGAAAGTGTACAGCCTGGGAAATAGGGTATACCCATTACTTACTCCAATTTACCTCATGTACTTCCGACATCCCCCAACAATTGCCAGTTGTGGCATTTCTTGCAGTAGCTCCGCTGGTAGCGTGTTCAAGTCCAGTTGCGCGATGCCTTTACGCAGAGCGATCTGTCGCAGTGCCTCCATCAGCCGAGGCAGGTCCACTCCTTTGGGGCAGCGTGTGACACACGTCAGGCAGGAAGCGCAGATCCAGATGGTATTACTTTCCAGCACTTCTTCCATTCCTAACTGGGCCATTCTGATGACCTGGCTAGGGAGGATGTCCATCATCGCCACGACTGGACAGCCCGCGCTGCATTTGCCACATTGATTGCAAGCCAGCAGGTCTTGCCCGCTGATCTCCTCCACTTGATGCACGAAGGGGCCCTGCACCTTATTGATCGATATCTGAGTTCTCATAATCTCTCCATGCGAATGGAGAATGAAGAATGGAGAATTTGGTGCCAACATTCAACATTCGCTCATTCATCATTCAACATTCGCTCATTCGCTGTGCCGAAAGCAGTGTGTTCTTTAATAACATCGCGATAGTCATCGGGCCGGTGCCGCCTGGAACTGGTGTGACGTAGCCAGCTACCTCCTTGACTGCGTCGAAGTCAACGTTACCCACGACACGGAAGCCCTTCTTGGCTGTATCGTCCTTCACTCGACTCCACCCGACATCGATCACCGCTGCGCCTGGTTTGACCCAATCGGCTTTCACCATCCGTGGGTCGTCTATGGCGGCGACGATTATGTCCGCGCGTCTGCTGATGTCAGCCAGGTCTTTGGTGTGCGGCTGATGGTTCAGCCGGTGACAGATGGTCAATGATGCGCCGCGATGGAGCAGGAGCATCGCGGTAGGCAGTCCGACGATGTTGCTTGGCCCCAGAACCACCGCGTTTTTACCCTCTATCTCGACGCCGTAGCGGTCGAGTAATTCAATGCAACCCAGTGGCATGCAAGGCGCGAAGGTGGGCTCTACATCCTGTAGTGTCAAGCGTGCTATGTTTACCGGATGGAAGCCGTCTACGTCCTTTTCCAGCGCGATGGCGGATAGAACACGGTCCTCATCCAGGTGATCGGGTAGAGGCAACTGCACCAGGATGCCGTGAACCTCCGGATCGGCGTTCAAACTTGCTATTTCCCCTTCCAGTTCTTCCTGACTGATGTCCTCCGGCAGATGATGCCCAAAGGCGTTCATCCCGGCATCTTGGCATTGCCTCTCCTTCATCGCGACGTAGGACTTGGAGCCGGGATCTTCGCCTACCAAAACCGTCGCCAGTCCCGGCACGATGCCTTTTTCAGCCTCCAGTTTTTGTACTCCGGCTTTTACCTCCTCGCGGATCGTGGCCGAAGTTGCTCGTCCGTCTAAAAGTTGTGCCGTCATATTCCCCCCATTTGGCGAATGATGTTTCAGATTGGTTCAACCTCAAAGATTGAACCAATCTACCTAAATCTTTATATGCGCAGGTACGAATCGGTGTAAATAACTTTGTCCAGCAATATCTGCACCGTCTTCCAGATAGCTTCTTGATTCGGATCGGATAGGTCAAAGTCGGTGGGCTGCGGTTCCTCCATCGCCACGAAACGGTCGTACAGTTTGACCAACGCTTCCCCGGTAGGAGTGGAATCGTCGCGCTCTTCAACGATGCGAATGAACTCCATCAAGTCCTCGTCGAATGGGTCAGCGATGATCATATCAATCCCCGCGCCCATAATCATTACCTGGTAGACGCGATTGAGCAGCGGGCGCATCTCATGCGGCACTGCGTTGGAGACGTTCGATAGCCCGGCGTTCGTCTTGGGTGCTGGGTCCCAGGCTACTTTGAGCATGCGCACCGCGTCGATAAACTCTGGGCAATATTCCTGGCAGCCCGACACGGTGAGCACTAATGGGTCGATGATGAAGTCCTCCATTGGGAAATCGATCTCCAGCATCTTGGGGATCAATTTTTCGATGGCGATGGTGACTCGTTCTTCGGAGCTGACCGGAATCATGCCCGATTCCATCGTCAGGCCAATCAATCGGGTGTTATACTTCTTGGCCACAACAGGGACGCTCTCCAAAGATTCCTGCTTGGCGGAGACGGAGTTGATGATGGGCTGGGCTTTTGATACAACTTGGCAGGCTGCCTCGATGGCGTCCAGATTTGTGGTATCGAATACTAGCGGTGTGTCGACGACCTCCTCGACGGTCTCGACCAGCCACGGCAGAACTTCGTGACCTTCCTTCTTCTGTGGGCCGATGTTCAGGTCTACAGCGTCCGCGCCTGCCTCTACCATGCGCACTGCCATATCCTGGAAGAACTTGGCGTCTCGTTCCTTGACAGCCTTCGCTACGCTGGGGGATACAATATGAATGTTCTCTCCGATAATGTACATCGCTCACTTCTCCTTTAATATCTTCTTAGCTATTTCACTCACTGCCTGGTACACGGTTGATTCTGCCGGCAGTTCCACCAATGGCCGCCCGGTGAACTCAAACTCTGCCATAGCCGAATCTTCAGGTACTGTGCCGATCATCTCTAGATCAGCTTGTTCAATGAAGTCGGCCAACGGTGATGGTATTTGGCTCTCCGAATTGACCTCCTTGCCTGTTCCATTATCCCGTATCCGGTTGACGACCAGATAGATGTGGCCGACGCCGATCTCCAGTCCGGGTGCCATTTCTTGCATACGTCGGGCGGCGATGATACCGCGCTGTGTGGGATCGGTGATCAGCAATAACACATCCACGTCACGTGTGGTGCGACGGCTAAGATGCTCCATTCCGGCTTCGTTATCGATCACCACATACTCATACTGCTTTTTCAAACGGTCCATTATCACGCGCAGCATCTGGTTGGCCGCACAGTAGCAGCCGGGCCCTTCAGGACGTCCCATCGCCAGAAGGTCAATCCGTTCTCCCTCCATTAGAGACATTTGCACATGGTAGTCCAGCCATTCCTGCTTGCTCATTCCGCCGGGCATCGAGCCGGCCAGCGCACCACTGGAATGGGCCTTTTCTAGCATATCCTCGCGTATCTCGCCGATGGTCTGATACAATTCCATCCCCAACACGAAGTTGAGGTTGCTGGAGGGGTCGGCGTCGATGGCCAGAATGGCGCCATCCCGCTGCTCCTTCAAGTAACGAATGAGCAGGCCAGCGAATGTGGTTTTACCTGTGCCGCCCTTGCCGGCCACTGCGATAGTAGTGGTCAAATCAATCTCCCTTCTTAAAGTTTCTGCCCCTCTGATAGAAATTCTGCGTGTCGAGGATCAACCAAATTTCATACATCGCGGCGAATTTCACTCCATAAGCTTCGTCACCGATGGGAACTGGCTCTCATCCGTGTGCGGCAGGAAC
>CAZDYW010000002.1:0-43955 GCA_964509655.1 uncultured Anaerolineales bacterium | reverse complement strand
GCCATCAAGAAGGCCCCTAACCCACTGCGCACTACTTTGTGATCATCGACTAACAACACGCGGATGACATTTGATTCCATCATAGCTCCTCATTTCCTCTCATTGTTTTTGTATGCACCAGCTTGAAGATCTGGTGCTGGAATTCCTGGTGGTGTGACTTAACCTCAACCTTAAACCTCAACCTCAACCTCAACCTCTGTCCCTTCACCTGGCACGCTTTTAATGGACAACATAGCTTCGACTGTCTCGGCGCGCTCGCGCATAATGCCCAGCCCTAGGCTGTCCGGCGGCAAGCTTTTCAAGTCGAACCCAGTCCCATCGTCGCAAATGCACAATTTGACATGATCTGTTTGATGGTCTGAGTGACAGTGTAAACTCACCGTTGCCTGCGTGGCGTCGGCGTGTTTGGCCACATTATTCAGCGCTTCCTGGGCGATCCGGTATAGGGCGACCTTGACCTCCACCGACAAATCACAATTGCCCTCCACCTCCACGCTGACCGGCACTCGCGCTCGACCGGTGATGGAGTCGGCCAGTTGATGGATCAGATCGCTCAGCTTGGCGTCGACGAGGGCGGCGGGGCGCAGCTCTAGGAGCAGCGTCCGCATCTCGGCCAACGCTCCGCGCGTAAGCTCGCGCAGTTCCTCCAGGCGGCGGCGGCCTTCTTCTGGGTTCGCCTCCCATATGCGGGGCAGCACTTCGGCGATGAGGCTGGAGGAAAAGAGTGTCTGTGTGACTGCGTCGTGCAGATCGCGGGCCAGTCGGCTGCGCTCGGCGGCGGCTGCGCTTTTTTGGGCCTTGATGCGTAACCGAGCGTTGGCGATGGCGAGGGCAGCTTGATCGGCGAGTGTGACTACCAGATCGATCTCTTCTTTGGAGAACTCATGGCGCTGAGTGTAGAAAAGAGAGATAGCGCCGTAAACTTGTTCTTTGATCAAGATGGGCACGGAGAGGTAGGATTGGAAATGCTCGCCGACTATTTTTCGCCACATTCCCACGCTGGGGTCCACTTGGAGCATCTCCTCATCTATGTTCGCTAGCCGAATTTGGAGATCTGAGGTGGCGAAAGGCTGTCCGTTCAAGACCGTCCGGTTCGGCTCCGTATCCAGGAGGGGCAAGGAGCCGATGTCCAAAAAGCCATCCGGCATGTTACAGGCGGCCTCTATCTCAATCAGCTCATCCTCCATATCTATTTGATAGGCGACGCCCGCTTCTGAATTGAGCAGCCGACAGGCCTGGGCGGTGATGTAGTCCAAAATTTCGTCGAGTGGAAGGTCTGAGTTGAGGATGGCCAGCACATCGCGCAGCCCCTCGGCCACTTTACGCCGCTGTTCGCTTTCCTCCAGGCGCTCCTGTTCCGCCTCGTAGAGACGGGCGTTGTCGATAGCCACCGCGACCTGGTTGGCGAAGGCCAAGGCCAGTTCTGCATGCTCAGCGGTATAATAGCGCGGCTCGTTGTGATCAAGGGTCAGCATTCCCAATACCTGATCCTTGACCACCAGCGGTACACCCATCCAGGCTCGGATATAACCGTATGTGGTGTTCAATTCCTCGCCGGCGGTCTCTCGGAGAGCACGCGCCAAGGGCTCGTCGCTTTGGACATCATCGATGATGATCGGTTCTCGGCTCTGAATCACCGCGCGGTTGGCCTCCGCTTCATCTATCGGGAAGCTCAGCTCCAGCGCCTCTTGATGTGGTATCGGGCCACGATAGGCCACGATCTTCAGCGAGTCATCTTCCAGGATCATTGTAGAGGCGGCGTCGTAGGCCACGACTTGCCCCAGATGCTCCAGAGTCAGCCCTAGCAAGGGCTCTAACTCCAGCGTGGAGACTGTGTTGTGGGAGATTTCCAATAGAGTGGCGAGTTCGTGCGTGCGTTCCGCCACACGTTGCTCTAGATTCTGGCGAGCTGTCACGCGCTCGGTGATATCGGTGATGAATCCCTCCACCGCCTCCAGTTTTCCATCTGGAGCATACACGCCTTGCCCTCGTTCCCAGACCCACTTTTCACCGGCTGGTGTGAGTAGGCGGTAGGTGATCTCGAAGTGCTTATGGTGCCTCAACGCTGCTCGCACTTTCTCCCGCACTGCCTCTTTGTCAGCCGGATGGATCAATTGGCCGTAGGCTACCTCACAGTTTTCGATTAACTCTTCGGGAGTATAGCCTGTGAGTTCCAGGCTGCCCTCGCTGACGAATTCCATCGTCCAATCCGAATCGTTTTGGCAGCGATAGGCCATGCCGGGCAAGTTGCCGATCAGAGTCGAGAGCATACGTCGGCTCTCCTGTAGGGCTTCGTCTGCCCTTTTGCGCTCCAGCGCATTGACGAAGATGGCTCCCAAGGTTTTGAGCAGCTTGATGTCGCTCGCAGTCCATTCCTTTTCTGTGCGCACTGCGTCGAATCCCAGCAGGCCGATAGTTTCTCCTTGATAGACCATCGGCGCGGCGATGAGTGATTGGATGCCTTGGCCTTGGAACTCCTCGTGTTCGGCGGCTGCCTCTGGCGGCATATCGGCCACACGCGGGATGTGCAGCGCTTCGCCGCGCATCAATACCTCATTTGACCAGTGCAAGGCCTCCACCGGCACATCCTGCATCCGTTGGATCTGAGGCATAATGCCATCGGCGCACCATTCGTGAGTGTTGTGAAGCGTGGTCTTATCCTCAGAGAACAAGAAAACGTAGCTACGGTCGACTTCCATAAACTGGCCTACGTCCTCCAGGGCGTGATTGATGCCCTTGTCGATCTCCTGGGGGGGTAAATTGATGAAATTGGTGGAGATATGAGTAATTAGATTCTCGAAGGCCAAGCGGTAGTGACGTGTCAATTCATTCATCCTTACAGCTCTTCTCCCGTTACATAGTTTTGGCGTCACAACGATTCGTCAATTTGAAAGTATACCATGGGAGGGCCTGCTGTGCACATGAAGCGATGGGGAAAGAAGCTATGCTTGCTGTATCTCTGAAACATTGTATAATTATGTTGCTTCGCGTGGTATTGCCCTGTACTTGTCATTGAGATACAGGGCTTTTTTTGGTATGGGGAAGCCAAGAGGATGAGGTCAAAAAGCGAGAATGTACTTGAGGTCCGCATCGGTCAATTGTTAAAGGATCAAAAGCTAACTTTGGCCGTGTCCGAATCCTGTACCGGCGGCTTAATCGGTCATCGGATCACCAACGTGCCGGGCAGTTCAGCTTACTATCAGGGCTCGATAACGGCTTACGCATCTGAGGTCAAAGAGCACGTCCTACACGTAAGGCGTAGTACGTTGCAGTCCTGGGGCGCGGTGAGTGAGGAAACCGCGTTGGAGATGGCACAGGGGGTGCGAGAGGTTTTTCATGCAGATGTTGGCCTGGCAGTGACGGGTATTGCTGGGCCTGGCGGCGGTACTTCTGAGAAGCCGGTGGGTCTGGTCTACGTTGCATTGGTTGCGCCAGAGGCTGACTGGGTGGAGCGGCATGTTTGGGATGGCGACCGATGGGAGAATAAGGCTGACTCCGCTGAGGCTGCGCTTGAATTGCTGCATATTTATTTAGATAAGCGGAAGGCTGAGAGTGGGGAGAGGTTTTGAAGATAAAGAGCGAGGCGGTCGTCGTTGAAGCACGCTTCAGCCGGGAGGGTGAGGTGACCCCGCGTTTATTCATCTGGCGAGGCGCTACTTTGGTGATCGAGGGAGTGGGTCGACGTTGGAGCGAGGACGGAGAGCGCTGTTTTGCCATCTTGGCTGCGGGGGGACGGGCGTTCGAGCTACGGATGGATGAAGGGAGCCTACGTTGGCGCGTTACAAGTGCTCCTATATTGAGAGGGATGGCATAGCGTAGATGGTAATAGTGCCTGTATTGGATGCCAGGCATAATCACACTGGCATACGTCCCTTTGATCCACGTCGGGATCTTGAGCAGGTCGTTGATCTGATTGAGATTGCCTTTTCAGATATAATGGACCCTGCTGGTCAGATAGCGTTGGAGAGGCTGCATCGTGCGGTTCGCTGGGGGCTGTTGTGGTGGTGGTTCCAACCTTTACGGGGCAACAGCGTGGTCACTCCGGGTTTTGTATGGGTCGAGAATGAAGGCATTGTGGGTAACGTCTCACTGCGCCGTGCGGCGAGATATGGTGGCTTCTTCGTGGGTAACGTTGTCGTTCACCCAGAATGGCGAGGGCGTGGTATCGCGAGCGCTTTGATGGAGGCGGCTTTAGACGGGATCACAGCGCGGAAAGGCCGCTGGGTAGGGCTGGAGGTCAAGGCTGAAAACGAGGTCGCGCGTCATCTCTATGAGAGCCTTGGCTTTCGGGAAAGAGGGCGGACGTTGCAATTGCTTCGGTCAGGTGATACGCCCTGGGATGGCGCTGACTCCTCGCATCCTGCTCTGCGTCGCGCTCGACAGAGTGATGGAGCGGACTTGACTGCGCTGATGCGCAAACTAATTCCTCAGTCTCAGCGTTTGGTGCTGGAATTGCGGGAGGATTACTATCGTCCGAGTTGGGAGCGTAGGCTGGATTCTTGGCTTAATGGGCGTCCTGAAAAGTGGTGGGTGATTGAGGAGAACGGCATTCTAGGAGGCGCAGTTCGGGTGGTACGCGAGATGGGAAAGCGTCCAGATTGGATGGAATTTCTGATAGCACCTGAATACCGGGGAAACGTCGAGGGCATCCTAGTACGGAGAGGGCTAAGTAGCTTGCGACCGAAAGCTGGTAGGATGGTAGAGGTCACATTGCCCGGCAGTGAGCAAGCTTTATATAAGGAGCTAAAAGAGGCTGGCTTCCGGGAGTTACGTAGATTAGTACAGATGCGCTTGAATCTGGAGCATCGAATTCCGTTGAGGAGATGATGTGGTACGCGAAACGGAGCTTACATTGATAAAAAGCAGATCCCCCTTCTGTGATGAAACACAAATGGGGGACCTGCAGCCAAGGAAAGGAGGAGAGGTATAGTAAAGTTAAATTACTAACCTCACCCTCATGTTATCGTAAGGAGATGATATAACCAAGTGATTGATAGTACCTCTTCAAGGTGACGAAAATCCTAGGCCGTATTTGAGAGATGATTTGACAAGGTTGTTTTTTATGTTAAAATCTCAGTTCTGCAATTCTGGAGCGCACAAGCGCCTAAAGTAGTGGGAGGATGTGTTAAATGGCTTATATGGGGAGTAAGTCCTACGCGCGTATAACCGATGCGGAGGGGCTACCGCCGCTGATTCAGGTCCAGCTTCGCTCTTTTCATTGGTTGCAAACAGAAGGTTTGAGTCAGTTATTTGACGAAATTTCCCCCATCGAAAGCTTCAATGGCAATCTAAAGTTGTACTTCCCTGGCTCTGAGGCTCAAAAAGCTCAATTTGAATTGGGTTATCGTTTTGAAGAGCCCCGGTATTCACGGGAAGAATGTGTGGAGCGGGATATCACGTATGCTGCTCCATTGTACGTCGATGTCGTGCTCACCAATCGCGAGACGGGTGAGATAATCCAGTCCAAGGTCTTTCTCGGCGATTTCCCGTTGATGACCGATGATGGTACATTTATTGTCAATGGTACGGAGCGAGTTGTGGTCAGTCAGTTGATTCGCTCTCCTGGGGTTTATTTCGACCTTGAGGAGGATCGAGCCACTGGATTGCGCCTTTGTACCGCCAAGCTCATTCCCGACCGAGGGGCCTGGTTGGAATTTGGAACTCGTAAATCGGGCTATCTTACTGTTCGCTTTAACCGCAAGCGCATTTTGCCTGTCACCATTTTATTGCGTGCATTGGCGGCTGTAGATGATGGAGTCGGGAGCACTATATTAGGGGATGGGGGCGATGATAAGTTGCTGGAGCTTTTCGAGGATGCTGACAGCAATCCTCAGCAAAAGTACATCCCTACGACGATTCAGCAGGAACCGGATTGGAATCCCCAAGATGATCGGAATTTGGCGGAGGAAGCGTTGTTGGAGTTCTACCGACGTATGCGACCGGGGGACCCTGTAACGTTAGATAATGCGTACGAGTACCTAGAACAACAACTTTTTGATCCCAGGCGTTATGATTTGAAACGAGTTGGTCGTTATAAGCTCAATCAGCGACTGGGATTTGATATGGACCTTGAACATCGCATTATTACCAAGAGGGATGTCGTCGCCGTTGTGAGGCACTTGATCCGCATTAACAATGGAATGGAGGATGCAGACGATATCGATCACTTGGGTAACCGACGCATTAAGACTGTCGGCGAGTTGGTCCAGAATAAGTTGCGCATTGGACTGCGGCGCATGGAGCGGATCGTGGTGGATCGAATGTCTACCCGTGACGCTGAGTCACTGACGCCCGTTAACCTGATTAATATCCGCCCATTCGTTGCCATCATCCGCCAGTTCTATGGCTCCAGTCAGCTCTCACAGTTTATGGAGCAAACCAATCCCTTGGCGGAGTTGACGCACAAGCGAACCCTTTCAGCCCTGGGGCCAGGCGGTCTGAGGCGTGAGTATGCTGGCTTTGAGGTGCGGGATGTGCACTACAGCCATTATGGGCGTATTTGCCCCATCGAGACCCCGGAGGGGCCCAATATTGGCCTGATCGGTCGTTTGGCGACTCATGCCCGCGTGAACTCGTTGGGATTTGTAGAGACGCCCTATCGCAAAGTGCTTCATTCCGCGGAGCCCACTGTCGAAGCCCTTACCGGTCAGAAGCTGGATGAAGATGTAGTAGACGAAAATGGAAAAGTTGTGGCCGAGGAGGGTGAGATTGTAACGCCTGAACTAGCGGAGCAGATCGCTGCACTGGATTTGCGGGAAGAAATTTCTATCGTTCCAATAGTGAGCGACGAGCTTCAGTACCTTTCTGCTGATAAAGAAGATCGTTATATGATTGCCCAGTCGAACGTGGATTTGGATGAGGATGGGCATCTTACTCGCTCGCGCGTATCAATCCGTCACGCTGGTGAATTTTCCTTTGTTTCGTCGGATAATGTAGACTATGTCGACGTTGCTCCTGGTCAGATCGTGGGTGTTTCGGCCGCGATGATCCCTTTCTTGGAGCATGATGATGCTAACCGTGCCCTAATGGGTTCTAACATGCAGCGGCAGGGAGTGCCGCTCGTTCGTCCAGAGACTCCCAGGGTAGGTACGGGTGTGGAGGGTCGCGCTGCTCATGATTCGGGGCAAGTTGTGTTGACGGGGGATGATGGAGAGGTGGTCAGTGTTACTGGTGATCGAGTAGTGGTTCGCCATACTGATGGGCCACACACCTACCCCTTACGCAAGTACCAGCGCTCTAATCAGAGTACATGTATTGACCAGAGAGCTATTGTCTACAAAGGGCAGTATGTGCGAGATGGACAAGTGCTTGCGGATAGCTCCTCAACCGAAGATGGTAAATTAGCGTTAGGGCAAAATGTCGTTTGTGCTTTTCTCTCTTGGGAGGGAGGCAACTTTGAGGACGCTATTCTCATTAGCGAACGCCTGGTAAGAGAGGATAAATTCACATCCATTCATATAGAGGAGTACGAAGTAGAGGCGCGTGACACAAAGCTTGGCCCAGAAGAAATCACCCGTGATATACCACACGTGGGCGATGCGGCGCTGAAGGACTTGGACGAAGAGGGAGTTATTCGCGTTGGGGCGGAGGTAGGCCCTCTAGACATCTTGGTCGGTAAGATCACGCCTAAGGGTGAAAAGGAACTAAGCCCCGAGGAGAAGCTATTGCGAGCCATTTTTGGTGAGAAGGCACGCGATGTGAAGGATTCCAGTTTGCGTATGCCCCATGGTGAGCGAGGAAAGGTGGTGGACGTCAAGGCATTCGACCGTGAAGAGCACCGTGATTTGCCAACTGGGGTAGAGAAAATGGTGCGCGTTAGTGTAGCTCAGATGCGGAAGGTCACCGAGGGTGATAAGATGGCTGGACGTCACGGTAACAAGGGCGTCATCTCCAAAGTTGTGCCTATTGAGGATATGCCCTTCTTGCCGGATGGTACTCCTGTTGATGTGATACTGAATCCGTTGGGAGTCCCGGGACGTATGAACATTGGGCAGGTCTTAGAGACCCATTTGGGGTGGGCTGCTTCGCGGTTGGGCTTTCGTGCCGTCACGCCGGTCTTCGATGGGGCTGATGAGTCCCAGGTCGAGGCGGAACTAGCGAGAGCTTGGCTAATCGATCGTGCTTGGGATGAGATCACTGAGCGCGCTTGGGCGTGGTTGAAGGCCCAGAATTATCCCTTGGAAACGTTGCAATCGGATGATGAAGCCAGGCTTTTGTATGCTGTGGCTTGGTTGGCCGAACGGGACTATGATCCAGATCGATTGACTACAGAGCCCGTTTATGCGCGTCGTTCAGTGCTTCGTGAATGGTTGCGCGAGCGTGGATATGATCCCGAAGCTATGCTGGTGTTTGAGAAGGATGATCGGCCTCTGCGTGAAAAAGATAAGGCAGATCGACTGGTCAGAGCGGCCTGCTTGCGCATCTGGCTAGAGGATAGAGGCCAAGAGGTTTCGGAAATGGACGATGACGAGGTAGAAGCATTGGCCATTGAGACGAGCGTGAAAATCTCTGATCCTTTGCCTATACTAGGTAGAATGACCCTTTATGATGGCAAGACCGGCGAATCATTTGATCGGCCTGTGACGGTGGGAGTGATGTATATGATGAAGCTACATCACCTGATTGAAGATAAGGCGCACGCGCGCTCGACGGGTCCATACAGCTTAGTCACACAGCAGCCGTTGGGTGGTAAAGCTCGGTTCGGAGGGCAGCGCTTTGGCGAGATGGAGGTATGGGCCTTGGAGGCTTATGGTGCAGCTCATGCCCTACAAGAAATGCTCACCGTCAAGTCGGATGATGTTCAAGGGCGTGTGAAGACCTACGAGTCCATCGTTAAGGGTGAGCCTGTCGAGGAGGTGGGTGTCCCAGCCTCTTTCAAGGTTTTGGTCAAGGAGTTGCAGAGCTTGGGCCTGGCGGTCGAGGCTATCACTCAAGAAGGTGATGTGCTACGCTTTGGTAAAGATGAAGAGAAAACCAAGCCACCCCGACTAGGAATGGGGCTTCTGAATCTTCGGCGTTGATCGGCAAGGGTTATCCAGATTGCAGGCTTTGAGTGCATTTGACTTCTGAAAATTATATGGTAAAATGTGCACTCACTTGGGTGGGTGGCGGCTTAAGTCCCTGTCACCTGTTGAAATTTGAATAATATTTTTCGAGGGGCCATCGTGGAGGTGGGATGGCCTTCTTTTATGAGTTTATTAGATTGAAAGTTAGTTAGGGGGATAAAGGTGCCCACAATTAATCAATTAGTTCGCAAAGGGAGAGATCCTAAGGAGCGTAAGCCTAAAGCACCGGCTTTGCATTATAGGTTCAATTCTCTCAAGCAGAGGCGCACAAAGCAGCCGAAGGGTGCGCCACAAAAGCGTGGTGTATGTACGCAAGTGCGCACTATGACGCCCAAGAAGCCTAACTCGGCCTTGCGCAAGATCGCGCGTGTGCGTTTGACGAATGGGATAGAAGTCACGGCCTACATACCAGGCGAGGGCCATACCTTGCAGGAACACTCTGTTGTGTTGGTGCGTGGGGGGCGTGTAAAGGATTTGCCAGGCGTTCGCTATCACATTGTCCGTGGTGTTCTGGATGCCCAAGGCGTAGAAGACCGCAAGCAACAGCGGTCCAAATACGGCACCAAGAAACCGAAGGAGTAGAATATGCCTCGACGATATCGTCCACCTAAGAGGAAGACAGAGCCGGATATTCGCTACAACAGTGTGACAATAGGTCGGCTCATCAATAAGATAATGGATGGGGGGAAGAAAAGCACGGCGCAGCGGATCGTGTATAATGCATTGGATATTGTGAAAGATCGCACGAATAAATCTCCTCTTGAGTTAGCGGAAAAGGCTGTGAGTAACATTACGCCGGCATTGGAGGTTAAAGCGCGACGTGTGGGGGGGTCAACCTATCAGATCCCAGTAGAGGTGCCACGACATCGGCAGGATAGTTTGGCTATGCGCTGGTTGGTGGGGGCAGCTCGTGGTCGCCCCGGACATTCTATGGCTGAGAAATTGGCTGATGAGTTGATGGACGCAGCGCGTGGAAGTGGGGCCGCGGTTAAGAAGAAGGAAGACACGCACAGGATGGCGGAAGCCAACCGTGCCTTTGCTCACTATCGTTGGTGATGGAGGATGGCGTAAAGCGTAACGCAAGCCACGTTTTACGTACCGATGTTTGGTAAGTGTCCCTTAAGGCGTATTAGAAATATCGGCATTATTGCTCATATTGATGCGGGTAAGACAACTACGACGGAGCGCATTCTGTTCTATACTGGTCGTACGCATCGCATGGGTAGTGTTGATGATGGGACAACAGTTACAGACTGGATGGCGCAGGAGCGAGAGCGAGGCATAACTATCACAGCAGCAGCTGTGACTTGCTTCTGGGATGATCACCAAATTAACATTGTAGACACGCCTGGTCACATCGATTTCACCGCTGAGGTTCAGCGTAGCTTGCGAGTGTTGGACGGTGGAGTGGTAGTTTTTGATGCTGTGGCCGGTGTAGAACCGCAATCTGAGACGGTTTGGCGGCAAGCACAAAGCTTTGGCGTGCCGTTGGTAGTTTTCATTAACAAAATGGACAAGCTGGGCGCTAATTTCGCCCATGCGGTCGAAACAATCCGAGAACGACTGAACTCCAATCCGGTCATTGTTCAGTGGCCTATCGGCAATGGATCGGGCTTTCAGGGAGTAGTGGACCTGCTGAGTATGCGGGCTGTCGTTTGGACTGATGAGTTGGGAGCAAAGCCCGAGGAGATAGAGATCCCTGCTGCTTTGGAAGAGGCGGTTCTAGATGCTCGAGAACTAGCCATAGAGCAGATCGTCGAGACTGATGATGAATTGATGATGCTCTATTTGGAGGAAGGTGATCTCTCAGTCGATCAACTGCGGCAGGCCTTGCGACGAGCAACATTGGCTGGAAGTTTACAGCCGGTCTTATGCGGCTCGGCGTTGCGCAACAAAGGCGTTCAACCCCTGCTTGATGCTGTAGTGGATTACTTACCATCTCCTTTGGATATTCCGCCGGTGGAAGGTGTAAATCCCTATACTGATAAGGTGGAGCTTCGACCGTCGGACCCTGATGCGCCGCTTTCAGCATTGATCTTTAAAATTGCAGCCGATCCCTATGTAGGACGTTTGGCCTACTTTCGTGTTTATTCTGGAAAGGTAGAAGTAGGTTCTAAGGTGACCAACGCTATTAAGCAGCGTAAGGAAAGAGTCGGGAAGCTACTTCGGATGTTCGCCGATCGCCGCGAAGAGATCAAAGAATTGAGCGCCGGTGACATCGGAGCTACTGTGGGGCTAAAGCATACTTTCACGGGGGAAACGCTATGTTCGGCTGATGCTCCAATCGTTTTGGAGTCGATTTCCTTCCCTGAGCCTGTCATCTCGGTGGCAGTGGAGCCACGATCTGCGGCTGATGAAGAACGGTTGAACGATGGCTTGCAGCGCTTGGCAGAGGAAGACCCTACCTTCGTAGTGCGAACCGATGAGCACACAGGACAGACGCTCATCTCTGGCATGGGGGAGTTGCACCTAGAAATTTTGACCGATCGTTTGAAGCGAGAATTCGGTGTAACTGGGCGAGTGAGTCGTCCACGGGTTACTTATCGCGAAACGATCACACAGTCCGCGAGAGGTGAGGGGGTGTTTGACCGGGAAACTGGTGGGCGCCACCACTTTGGGCAAGTGTGGTTGGAGGTGGAACCCTTGCGTGCTGGAGAAGGGTTCGAGTTTGAAAATGCTGTTACGTCAATCTCCAGCTTAACAGATAAATATGTGGAAGCGATCGAAGAAGGTTGCCGCGAAGCGATGGAAAGTGGAGTATTGGTCGGCTACAGGCTTGTGGATGTGAAAGTCAGGCTGTGCAGGGTGAAGGTGGATGATGAAGCCTCATCCGATCTGGCTTTCAAGGTGGCTGGTACAAAGGCTTTCAGGCAAGCGGTGGAGGAAGCAGTTCCTGTATTGCTGGAGCCAGTGATGGATTTGGAGGTCGTTGCACCGGATTCTTATACTGGCGAGGTTATGTCCGATCTGAATGCGCGAGGTGCTGAGATTAGGAAAATGACCTCTAGAGCAGGTAATATGAAAGTGATACGCGCCTTTGTCCCGCTGGCGAAGATGTTCGGGTACGCGACTGGCGTGCGCAGTCTGACGCAGGGACGGGGTATGTTTACGATGGAATTTGATCATTATGCAAAAGTAGATCAACAGCGGATGGACGCCATTGTTGGTGGCGTTAGCTGGTAAGAGCAGAGATCATCCGAAAGGAGCGAGAAATGGCGAAGGAGAAGTTTGAACGTACAAAACCTCATGTCAACGTGGGTACCATCGGCCACATTGACCACGGGAAGACAACCCTCACCGCGGCTATGACCAAGGTGATGTCTCTCAAGGGCTGGGCCAATTACAAAGCGTATGACGAGGTGGCAAAAGCTGATGCAAAGATGTTCCGTCGCGATGAGACTAAGATTTTGACGGTCGCCATCGCGCACGTCGAGTATGAGACAGATGAGCGACACTACGCTCACATCGATTGCCCTGGGCACCGTGATTATATTAAGAATATGATCACCGGCGCAGCGCAGATGGATGGAGCGATCCTGGTTGTCTCGGCGGCAGATGGTCCGATGCCGCAGACGCGAGAGCATGTGCTTCTGGCTCGTCAGGTAGAGGTACCGGCCATCGTGGTCTTCTTGAACAAGGTTGACCTGATGGACGATCCCGAATTGCTGGAGTTAGTTGAGCTAGAGTTGCGCGAACTGCTTGATGGGTACGGCTTCCCCGGCGACGAGACGCCGATTGTGCGTGGAAGTGCCCTGGAGGCTTTGCAGAGTGAGAACACTGATCCAGATGCTCCTGAATATCAACCTATTTGGGAGTTAATGCGTGTAATTGATGACTATGTCCCAACTCCTGAGCGAGATGAGGACAAGCCATTCTTGATGCCTGTTGAGGATGTCTTCTCGATCAAGGGACGTGGCACGGTTGTCACTGGGCGTGTGGATCGTGGGACGCTTAAGCCGATGACTCCGGTTGAAATCGTGGGGTTGCAGGATGATCCTTTCGAGACCGTAGTTACCTCAATGGAGATGTTCCACAAGACCCTCGACGTCGTTAGGGCTGGCGACAACGCCGGTTTGCTATTGCGAGGTGTGGATCGAGAAGATGTGCAGCGTGGTCAGGTAGTCGCCGTCCCGGGCAGCATTCAGCCCCATCGTGTTTTCATGAGCGAGGTTTATGTGTTGCGCAAGGATGAGGGAGGACGCCATAAGGCTTTCTTCCCCGGTTATCGGCCACAGTTCTACATCCAGACGATGGATGTAACTGGTGAGATTACATTGCCTGAGGGTGTTGAGATGGTGATGCCTGGTGATCGAGTCAACCTCAAGGTAGAGCTGATTGAGCCAGTCGCAGTCGAGGAAGGTTCCCGGTTCGCTATTCGCGAGGGGGGGCTGACCGTGGGCGCTGGTGTTGTAACTGAGATTTTGGACTAGGTGTCGAAGTATGGCCAAGCAGAAGATACGCATTCGATTGAAGGCTTACGATCATCGCGTGCTCGACGAGTCGGCTAAGCGAATCGTAGAGTCCGCTGAACGAACAGGGGCTAAGGTCTCCGGGCCTGTGCCTCTACCGACCAAAATTGAACGTTTTACCGTCCGCCGTGCTACGTTTGTTCATAAGGATTCACATGAACACTTCGAGATCCGCACTCATAAGCGGCTGATTGACGTGATCGAGCCAGATGATAAAACCATCGATTCCTTGATGCGGCTTAATCTGCCGGCCGGTGTAGATATCGAGATCAAGTTGTAGTGTAAGCTGAGGGTGGACAGGACAAGGAGGGAGGAAGAGATACTACTCCCTCCTTAGAAATTGTCTCTTGTTGGTCAGGTTATGGCAGCCTGGCGGTCAAGTTTGGCGGTAAGCGGCCGACAGGGAGGTATGGTGTGAAAGCGATATTAGGTAAGAAAGTTGGCATGACACAGGTTTTTAATGACCAAGGCGAAGCTATACCGGTAACTGTCATTGAAGCCGGTCCGTGTTATGTGACTCAGGTTAAGACCCTTGAGCGTGATGGGTATCGAGCTGTTCAGTTGGGTTTTGAAGAGGTAGCATCATGGCGCTTAAGTGGGGGGGAAAAAGGTCATTTAGAGCAGAACGACTTGCCTGCTTTGCGTCATCTTCGAGAATTCCCGCTTCGAGAGGATGAAAGCGCAGAGGAGGGACAGCGTGTGCTTGCGGATGTGTTTGAAGTGGGGGACCAGGTAGACGTAGTAGGCACCTCAAAAGGACGCGGCTTTGCTGGTGGAGTAAAACGATATGGCTTCAAGGGTGGTCCAAAAACCCATGGCCAGTCGGATCGTCATCGTGCTGTTGGGTCCATTGGTGGAACTACGCATGTCTCCCGTGTGTGGAAAGGGCAGCGTATGCCTGGGCATATGGGGAATGAGCGCGTTTCGGCTCAGAACCTGCGTGTTGAGTTAGTTGACCCTGAACGAAATCTATTGGCAGTCCGAGGCAGTGTGCCTGGCGCTAAGGATGGTCTTTTGATGATCAAACAAGCGCGCAAGTCGAAAGAATTGGCGAAGCAGCGGGGTGAAATACTGTGAGGAGAACCATGGTTATCCCGATGTACAGCATCACAGGTGAGCAAGCTGGGGACATTGAGCTTCGTCCCGATATCTTTGAGGCGCCCGTCAATGTGTCGTTGATGCATCAAGCATTTGTGCGTCAGATGGCGAACGCGCGCCAGGGTACTCATAAGACGCGCTCGCGCGGGGAAGTATCTCGCACCACACGTAAGTGGTATCGACAGAAGGGTACCGGGCGAGCTCGGCATGGAAGTCGCTCTGCTAACTTATTCGTCGGTGGGGCGGTAGCTCATGGGCCCAAGCCTCGTGATTATACAAAAAAGATGCCACGCAAGATGCGCAGGGCAGCTTTGCGAGCGGCGCTTTCGGTCAAGGCGGAAGAAAATCTCATTGTCGTTGTGGATGCTTTGGAGATGGAAGTTCCCAAGACAAAGGCGATGGCTGCGGTTTTAAGTGACTTGGGATTGAACCAGGATCAGAGCGTGTTGATCTTGTTGCCTGAGAAGAACAAAGCTGTGGAGAAATCGGCCCATAACTTGCCACAGGTGAAGACCTTGATGGCCAGTTATCTCAATGTCCGTGATTTGTTGAGTTATGATTACGTGTTGGTGCCGTTGGAATCTTTGCAAATTATTGAGCGTATTTTGGGATAGGTGAATAATGAATCCCTATGAAATCATCATCCGACCGATTGATACTGAGAAGACGCGCTATCAAGCATCGGAATTGAGGAAGTATACTTTTGAGGTACATCCCGGTGCGAACAAGATCGAGATTAAGGATGCGGTTGAGGAGATTTTCGGGGCGGATGTGGAGAAAGTTAACGTGATGATTATGCCAGCTAAGTATGGATGGGGAAAGTACCGTCCGGCGTGGAAAAAGGCGATCATCACTGTCGCGCGAGGCGTACGGCTGGATGTATTTGAGGGGGTAATGTAGATGGCGGTAAAGACGTATAAGCCCACCTCGCCTGGACGAAGGTGGAGAACAGATCCAACCGGAAAAGAAATCACACGCACGGAACCCGAGCGAAGTTTGCTGCGTCCTTTGCGCAAGCATGGTGGTCGCAATACCTATGGCCGTATTACGGTGCGTCACCGAGGCGGTGGACACAAGCGGCTGTACCGTTTGATTGACTTCAAGCGAGATAAGGACGATATCCCCGCGCGAGTTAGGAGTGTTGAGTACGACCCTAATCGGTCAGCGCGCATAGCTTTGCTTGTATATGCCGACGGTGAAAAGCGTTATATCATAGCGCCGTTGGGGTTGCAGGTGGGTGACAGCTTGATGAGTGGCAAGAATGCCGAAATTGAGGTGGGTAATGCGCTACCTCTAGAACATATCCCACCGGGTACGATGGTGCACAACGTCGAATTGACACCGGGACGAGGGGGGCAAATCGCCCGTTCGGCTGGTACATCGGTGCAGATCCTTGCTAAGGAAGGTGCGCACGTCACATTGCGTCTTCCCAGTGGAGAGATTAGACTGGTGCGCAAGGAGTGTCGAGCTACCATCGGTCAAGTGGGCAATGTTGAACACGGTAACATCAAGCTAGGCAAAGCTGGGCGGAAGCGCTGGCGAGGATGGCGGCCTACAGTACGTGGGTCGGTGATGTCGCCTCGTGATCATCCCCATGGTGGGGGAGAGGGACGTACGTCCATTGGTATGCCAAGCCCGAAGACCCCCTGGGGCAAGAAGACAATGGGTAAAAAGACGCGACGCAGCAAGAGCAGTGATAAGTACATTGTGCGTCGGCGTGGTAAGCGGCGGAGATAGAGGAGAGGAAGGTTATGGCGCGGTCATCATCAAGGAGAGCTGTACGTTATCCGTACGTAGACCCTAAGCTGTTGAGCAAAATTGAAGAGATGAACCAGCGTGGGGAAAAGCAGGTGATTCGCACGTGGTCTAGATCCTCAACCATCTTTCCGCAAATGATCGGACATACCATTGCTGTACACGATGGGAGAAGGCACGTGCCCATCTATATCACTGAGGATATGGTCGGGCATAAGTTGGGGGAGTTTGCTCCTACTCGCACATTCCGTGGTCACTACAGGCGAAGAGAGAAAAAGGGCCAGGTGCGGGAAGGCGCGAGAGCAATGGAAAAGGAGTGAGGAGATTAGGGTATGGGCACAGAAGTTGTAGCCCGGGCGAAGCACATTCCTATGTCCCCGCGTAAAGTACGGCGCGTTATTGATCAAGTGCGTGGCTTAGATGTCGATGAAGCGTTGAGCGTGTTGCATTTCTTGCCTCAAGCAGCGACACGCCCAGTGGCAAAGGTGATTAATTCAGCCATTGCGAACGCGGAAGAAAACCTCGGAATTCCACACGACGACTTGTACGTAGCGCGAATCGTGGCCGATGAAGGCCCAGGAGTGATGCCCGGTAAGGGTTGGCGGCGGCGTTATGGAGCACGCGGTCGAGTGCGTGCAATTCGTAAGCGATCTTCGCACATTACAGTGGTGCTGGAAGAAAAAGAGTAAGCGGGGGCTAAGAGCAAGAAGGAGGAGAGAATTTGGGGCACAAAGTTCACCCCTATGGGTTCAGAATTGGAGTGATCCGCGATTGGAAGTCGCATTGGTATGCCGAGGGTGATGATTACATCAACCTATTGCATGAAGATCTGGAAATCCGTAAGTTTATCCAGGAAAATACTTCAAGGCGTGCAGGGGTTTCCCGTATTGAGATTGAGCGGTTTCCTAAAAAGATCCCGATCACCATCTGGACGGCGAAGCCCGGCATTATCATTGGTCGCCGTGGTTCTAACGTCAAGGAACTGAGACAAGATTTGGAAGATATGCTTGACAAGCGTGTCTCTATTGATGTGCAAGAGGTAGAGCAGCCTGAGTTAGATGCTCGATTGGTGGCGAATAATATCGTCTCACAATTGGAGCGGCGTATTTATCATGGCCGGGCGATGAAGCGAGCCGTAGATGGGTCGATGCGCGCTGGGGCACAGGGTATTAAGGTCGAATGCAAGGGGCGTTTGTCCGGTTCTCAAATGGCGCGTCGAGAATGGCGTCAAGAAGGCCGTGTGCCTTTGCAGACCTTACGCGCTAACATCGATTTCGCCAGAGATGAGGCACGAACCACATATGGGCACATCGGGGTGAAGGTCTGGATTTATAAGGGTGAAATTTTATCTGAGGAAGAGGCAGAGGAAGCTCCCTTTGTTGTTTAGTTGAATGTTCCGGTAGTCAAAGGTCGAAGTCAGATAGCTGGTAAGTGACGTTGTTATAACGGAAGTTTTATCTCATGCTCCTGGCCTGTCCAGGGGTTATTTTAGCGTGACCTTACTGGGGTAAGTTGTGGACTAATCCGACTAGGTGATTTTTAACTACCTGATTGACTGGCTAGGAGTGGTACCATGTTAATGCCAAAGCGAGTGAAGTATCGTAAACAGATGCGTGGTCGTATGAAGGGCAGGGCAACACGTGGGGCTGAAGTTGCTTTTGGAGATTACGGATTACAAGCCCTGGAGCCGAGCTGGATCACATCACGACAAATTGAGTCCGCGCGGCAAGCCATCGTGCGCCATGTAAGGCGCCGTGGGAAGTACTGGATTCGTATCTTTCCCGACAAGCCTGTCACAGTCAAGCCTGCCGAGACACGAATGGGTAAGGGCAAAGGAGATGTGGACCATTGGGTGGCTGTTGTGAAACCGGGGCGTATTATGTTTGAACTGAGCGGTGTGTCTGAGGATATGGCGCGTGAGGCTTTCCGTTTGGCTTCCCATAAGTTGCCCATTAAGTGTCAGTTCGTAAAACGTGAGGAAATAGCGGGGTAGATTATGGAAGCACGAGAGATCAGAAACTGGACGACGGAAGAGATACAGAACCGGCTACAGGATGCTTATCGAGAGCTTTTCACATTGCGTCGTCAATTGGATCTAGGGCGTCTGGAGGACCACAACCGACCGAGGATGGTCAGGCGTGATATCGCTCGGATGAAGACGATCCTGCGCGAGCGCGAATTGCTTGCCGAGTTTATGGGGGAGGCGGCATAGTGAGAGGACAACATAAGTATTTAGTCGGTCATGTTGTAAGTGACAAGATGGAAAAGACCGTTGTGGTGGAAGTCGAGCGATTGGCGCGCCACCCATTATATGAAAAGGTATTGCGCTTGAGGAAGAAGTACAAAGCGCATGACGAAGAGAACGCCTGTAACATCGGTGATGTTGTACGCATTACGGATTCTCGTCCGTTGAGTCGTGAAAAACGGTGGCGCGTGGAGAAAATCTTGAAACGCGCTGAGATACCGGGGAGGTAATTATGATTCAGCAGGAGAGCCGGGTGCGGGTAGCTGATAACACTGGAGCGCGTGACCTTCAAGTCATTCGCGTGATAGGAGGATCCGCCCGCCGTTATGGTGGGATAGGGGACATAGTGGTGGCGAGTGTGAAGCACGCTACGGCGCGTTCTCAGGTAGGGAAGGGAGAAATCGTGCGAGCCGTGATCGTGCGTACGAAGAAGGAGTATCGTCGTCCTGATGGCTCTAGCATTCGCTTCGATGACAATGCAGCGGTAATTTTGGAAGGTAAAGGATTAAACCCGATGGGCACACGGATCTTCGGGCCGGTTGCTCGCGAGTTACGTGAGAAGGGTTTTATGAAGATTGTCTCACTGGCGCCGGAAGCATTGTAGGGGCACTGGTAGGGAGCGTGAAAGTGGCTAATAGAATTAAAAAGGGAGACAGGGTAGAGGTCATTGCCGGGGAAGATCGAGGAAGACGTGGGACTGTGCAATCCGTCTTTCCGAAGAAGGATCGCGTGGTCGTGGCTGGTATCAACCTTGTGAAGAAGCATCAGCGTCCTATGCGAGCAGGACGTCGTGAAATTCAGCCTGGCATCATTGATTTTGAAGCGCCGATACATCTTTCTAACGTGATGCTGGTTTGTCCGCAGTGTGAGGAACGCACCCGTGTTGGGTTTAAGCGTCAAGAGGATGGACGTAAGGTGCGAGTGTGCAAGAAATGCGGAGCAGTGGTAGACAGAGAGGTGGATTGATGCAGCGTTTGCAGAAGCGTTATCTTGAGGAAACCCGTCCAGCACTAATAGAAAGTTTTGGATATGAAAATATTATGGAAGTACCTCGTGTGCAAAAGATCGTGGTCAACGTAGGCGTGGGTGAAGCGAGGGATGAGGCCAAGGCATTGGATCATGTAGTGCGAGATGTAGAGACGATCACGGGGCAACATCCCATAGTCACTCGATCAAAACGGTCTATTTCGGCGTTCAAGGTGCGTGAGGGAGACCCAGTCGGGGTTCAGGTTACGTTGCGCGGCGAGCGTATGTGGGCTTTTTTTGATCGTTTGTGCAATGTGGCATTGCCGCGTTTGAGGGACTTCCGTGGTGTAAGTGACAAGCTTGATGGGCGTGGCAATTATACTCTGGGATTACCTGAGCAACTCGTTTTTCCCGAAATCGACTATGATAGCGTGGATAAAATACGGGGTATGGAAATTAGCTTTGTGACCACTGCTCGCACAGATGAAGAGGGCCGTGAGTTACTTGAGTTGTTAGGAATGCCATTCCGTCGTCGAAGTCAATGAACTGAACTGGAAGGGAGTGAGTATGACAAGAAAATGCCTGGTTGAAAGAGAGAAAAATCGTAAGCACGAAGTGCAGGTGCGAAATCGATGCAAACGTTGTGGTCGACCGCGTGGTTATATGCGGCGATTCGAATTGTGTCGTATTTGCTTTCGGGAACTTGCCCTGGAAGGCGAGTTGCCTGGTGTGAGAAAAGCGAGTTGGTGAACCAACTAGAGCGAAAACGAGGTCTTATTCAATGGTAGTATCTGACCCAATAGCTGATATGTTGTCGCGTATTCGTAATGCCTTGACAATGGGGTACCCTAGTGTAGCTTTACCTTCGTCCAAAATGAAGGTGTCTATTGCCAAAATTTTGAAAGACGAAGGGTTTATCGGGGACTACCATTTGACAGATGAGAGCCCACAGAGTCAATTGCTTATCGACCTCAAATATGTGGGCGAAAGAAAAGATCGCCACCCGGTTATCAGAGGGATGAAGCGTGTCAGTAAGCCGGGGCGTCGCGTTTATACTCCTGCCTCGGAGATACCATGGGTACGGAGTGGTATGGGGATTGCTATCTTGACCACCTCGAAAGGCGTTTTGACGGGGAAACAAGCCCGAGGCATGGGAATTGGTGGTGAAGTATTGTGTTACGTGTGGTAGACTAGACTTACTTCGAGTCTAGTGTTGTTAAGGGAGATAGTTGATGTCACGAATTGGCCAAATGCCCATCCCTCTTCCTGAGGGAGTCAGGGTGGATATTGATGGTTCTAAAGTGACTGTGTCGGGTCCGAAAGGGGACCTTTCCCGCGAGTTTCATTCGGATATGGAAATCGTGCTTGAGGATGGGCAGATCCATGTACACCGTCCAACAAACCAGCAGCGGCATAGGGAATTGCATGGACTTACTAGAGCATTGTTGAATAACATGGTCATCGGTGTGACCGAGGGTTTCCAGAAAAAATTGGAAGTTCGCGGTGTAGGTTACCGTGTGGATCAGAAACAGGATGGCAGTCTGGAGCTACAGTTAGGATTTTCTCATCCTGTCCTCATCGCTCCGCCGGAGGGAATCGATTTTGAAGTCGACCCTCGGCCGAAGTTGATCACTGTGAGCGGTGCTGATAAGGAGTTGGTTGGGCGCGTGACGGCGGAGATTCGAGCTTGGCGACCACCGGAACCTTACAAGGGTAAGGGTATCCGCTACGTTGGCGAGCATGTGCCGCGCAAGGCTGGCAAGGCCGGTAAGATCGGCGCCTATTAGTCTATGGATCTAAGGTGAGATATGTCAGGAGTTAATCGTCGGGCGGCTCGTCTGAAACGGCATAGGCGTGTGCGAAAGCATGTGTTTGGAACACGAGAGCGGCCACGCTTGAACGTCTTCCGTAGCTTGCATCACATTTACGCTCAGGTGATAGACGATATGGAGGGACACACGCTTGTTTCTGCTTCGACCGTTGACCCGGATGTGAAGCCGCATTTAGAAGGAAAAACGAAGACTGAGCAATCACAGCTGGTTGGTGAGATTTTGGCAAAGCGTGCTTTGAGTCAAGGTGTTGAAAAAGTAGTCTTTGATCGCGGCGGGTACAAGTATCACGGCCGGGTGAAGGCTTTGGCAGAAGCTGCCCGTGAAGGCGGGCTTGATTTTTGAGGTAGAGTGGAGGCAGCATGGCGCAGTTCGATAAACGAGAGGAGCTGGATGAGCGCGTTGTGGACATCAAGCGCGTTGCGAAAGTTGTCAAGGGAGGTCGCAGGTTTGGCTTCCGGGTAGTCACCGTAGTTGGTGATAACCATGGACAGGTGGGGGTTGGCGTTGGAAAAGCACGTGGTGTTCCCGATGCGATCCACAAAGGCATGGACCGAGCCCGCCGTAATATGGTGAGCGTGAATTTACTGGGTTCTACTATCCCCCACGAAATTATCGGCGAGTGTGGCGGCGCGCGAGTGTTGCTCAAGCCTGCATCACCAGGAACAGGGGTAATCGCAGCCGGTAGCGTGCGCGCTGTGATGAAGGCCGTTGGTGTGCAGGATGTGCTTACTAAGTCGCTAGGTAGTCCCAATGCGCTCAGTGTGGTACAGGCTACTATGGATGGCCTCAAGCGACTGCGGAGTGTGGAAGAAGTAGCTCGAGAGCGCGGCTTGCCTAAGGAAAAAGTAATGCCATTCTGGAGTCGAGAAAAATGAGCAATAAAGACTTGAACTTGCGCATTACATTGACTAAGAGTCAGATAGGTTGTTCTTATCGACAAAAGCGCACAGTGCGAGCTTTGGGATTGCGGAAGATGCATCAGGTCGTGGAGCGAAAGGATACCCCGACCATTCGAGGGATGATTGACCGTGTGAGGCATCTTGTGAGTGTAGAGGAGATAAATGGCGATCCCAAGGAGTAGCGGGAGGTAGAGGTGAAGTTACACGAATTGAACCCTGTTGAAGGTGCAAAGAAAGAAAAGAAGCGTGTGGGACGTGGTAGAGGCTCTGGCTATGGCAAAACGGCCGGGCGTGGTACAAAAGGCCAGAATGCCCGTAGTGGCGGTGGAGTGCGGCCTGGTTTCGAGGGTGGACAGACACCTCTCTGGCAACGGACTCCCAAGGAGCGTGGCGCGGATTTTAGAGATCCATGGCGTGTTAAATTCACACCTGTAAACATAAAGCGGATCCTGTTGGCTGGCTTCCAAGAAGGCGATGAAGTAACACCCGAAACACTGGCCGAAGCTGGTGTTATCAGCAGTTCAAAGGAACTGGTGGCCGTTTTGGGTAGAGGGGAGGTAGAATGGCCTCTCGTTGTTAAGGCACACCGTTTCTCGGAAAGCGCTAAATCCAAAATTGAATCCGCGGGTGGTGTAGTGGAAGAGTTGCCTTGGCAGCGCGGAGGCTACCGAACGCGATAGTGACTGATTGTAATTTGTTTTCGTTCCATCGCTGAGAGTAAGGCGATTGCAGAATAGGGGATAAAGATTATGATTAAAGCTTTACGCAATGCCATGACCTTGCCCGACCTGCGGCGCAAGTTATTATACACATTACTGATTCTTGTCGTCTACCGCTTGGCGGCACACGTGCCGGTGCCCGGAGTTGATCAGGCTGCGCTACAACAACTGTTGGCCGGCACTGGTGGCGCTAGTAGGCTGTTCAATCTTTTGGATATGCTCTCCGGTGGCGCGGTGGCACGTTTCTCGGTTATGGCAAATGGCGTGTACCCCTATGTAACTGCTTCCATTATTATGTCGCTTCTACAGCCGATCATTCCGAGCTTGGAACGGTTGGCTGAAGAGGGTGAAGCTGGTCAACAGAAGATGAACCAGTGGACCTATTACATCACCATCCCATTGGGATTATTGCAGGCTTTCGGTCAAATTCGATTGGTCAATGCTGGACAAGCTCCTGTTCTGCCCCAGTTCGGCTTTGGTAGCCCAGGGAGTGTCTTGACTACGATTTCGGTACTTGTAGCAATGACTGCCGGTACTATGTTCGCCATCTGGTTGGGTGAGTTGATCACCGAGCAGGGAATTGGCAATGGGTTATCCATGATTATTTTCAGTGGCATTGTAGCGCGTGTCCCAGAGAATCTGGTGCGTATCTGGACCCAAGCGACGGTCGAGGGCAACATCGGTATGGGGATTTTGATGGTGGGCATTTTCCTACTGATAACCGTTGTCACTATGTTTGTTATTGTCATTGTGCAGGAAGGGGAGCGTAGGATACCCGTCCAGTACGGTAAGCGTGTGCGGGGCATCAAGGTTTATGGTGGGGGAAGCACGCACATTCCCTTGCGTATTAATACGGCAGGGATGATCCCTTTGATTTTTGCTCAATCCATACTTACTTTTCCGGCTGTAATAGCGCAATTCTTCGCGAATGCCGAGAGTGCTGCTGTCGCTAATTTTTCAAGAGGTGTAATGAACTTTTTCAGTGGACAAAGCCCGTGGTATGGATTGCTTTACTTCTTGGCTGTCGTAGGGTTCACTTATTTCTACACCGATGTGATGATTCAGCAGCAGGACTTGCCGGGGGCTTTGAAGCGTCAAGGTGGCTTTATTCCGGGAATCAGGCCGGGTAAGAGGACAGCGGAATACATCAATACCATATATAGGCGTATCACGCTAGTAGGTGCTTTGTTCCTTGGTGGGGTGGCGGTATTGCCTTACATTGTAGATCTATTTATGCAAACAGGGGTTTTGCTCATTACCTCTTCCGGCTTGCTGATTGTGGTAGGTGTAGTATTGGATACTATGCGGCAGTTGGAAGCACAGCTGTTGATGCGTCACTACGAAGGTTTCATCAAGTAAAACATTTAGGTTAGTAGGCTATTTTGATCACACTAAAATCACCTTCTGCAATCGAAAAAATGCGCCGCTCTGGCCGGATTGTGGCCGAAGTGTTGGATGCTATGCGCGAAAATGTTACTCCCGGGATTACCACGGCGGAATTGAATGAGGTAGCCGAATCAATAATAATTCGTAAGCATAATGCTATCCCATCGTTCAAAGGATACCCGCCGGGGAGTCTACATCCTTTCCCAAGCAGTATATGTGCTTCGGTCAATGACGAGTTAGTGCATGGTATTCCTGGTTCTCGAGTGCTCCAAGAAGGCGACATCATAAGTGTTGATGTGGGAGCAATCTTGGATGGCTATCATGGAGATGCAGCGGTCACCTTGCCCGTCGGGCAGGTCAGTCAGGAAGTGAAAGATCTGTTAGCAGTGACTAAAGGCGCTCTGAGCGCTGGCATTGCTGCTGCTCGTGCAGGTAATCGTTCTGGCGACATATCAGCGGCCATACAGTTCTACGTAGAAAGCCATGGATATAACGTGGTGCGTGAATACACCGGTCATGGTATTGGTCGGGAAATGCACGAAGACCCTCAGGTTCCTAATCATGGTAAGCCAGGGCAAGGCGTTCGTTTGCGAAGAGGGATGACGGTCGCGTTGGAGCCCATGGTGCTGGTTGGAGATCCTTGCGTGAAGGTTCTAGATGATCATTGGACCGTTGTTTCTTGTAATGGGAAAAAAACTGCTCACTTCGAGCATACCATTTATATCAATGATGGTAATGCAGAAGTTTTGACAAGGCTGGATTAGTTGGATGCTTGTTGTTTTTAGTAGCAGAATAAGTTCTTTTTTGACAGACTGGTTGGCTAAAGGGAGGTTTAGGAGATGAAGGTTTCAGCTTCAGTTAAGCGACGTTGTCCGAAGTGCAAAATAGTCCGAAGGCGTGGCACCGTATACGTAATTTGTGACAATCCCAAACACAAGCAGCGCCAAGGATAGTTAAAACTCCAATCCCAGCTTTTTGTAGGGTTTGAGGGATTGGTCTTTGGGACTTTTAAGGGAGGTTAGTTATGGCACGTATAGCAGGTGTAGATCTGCCCCGGAATAAAAGAGTAGAGGTTGCCTTAACCTATATCTATGGGATTGGGCGCAGTTTAAGCAACGATGTTCTGGAAGCAGCGGACGTTAACCCGGATACACGAGTTCGAGACTTGACTGAGTCGGAGGTTGCTAGCTTGCGTTCGACCATTGATCGTGGATACAAGGTCGAAGGTGATTTGCGACGTGAAGTCCAGATGAACATACGGCGTCTGAAAGATATCAGATGTTACCGAGGTATCAGGCATATACGCAACTTGCCTGTTCGTGGTCAGCGAACACGCACTAACGCGCGTACTGCCAAGGGGCCACGTAAGACTGTGGCTGGCCGTGGGCGGAAGCGCGGAATGAAGAAGAAGTAGGAGGAAGGAATGGCAAAACGACGGTCGAGACGCCGACGGGTCAAGAGGAACGTCCCGCGCGGAGAAGCGCACATCCATGCTACTTTCAATAATACTATTGTGACTATGACGGACCAACAAGGGAACGTTCTCAACTGGGCCAGTGGTGGATCTGTCGGTTTCAGGGGGGCGCGTAGAAGCACCTCTTTCGCTGCTCAGCAAGCTGCCCGTAAAGCTTCCGACGAGGCGATAAATATGGGTATGCGAGAAGCGGATGTTTACGTTAAGGGCCCCGGCCCCGGTCGAGAGGCTGCGATCCGTGCTATTCAGTCAACAGGGATTAAAGTTCTCTCTATCACCGACGTGACCCCGATTCCGCATAACGGCTGTCGCCCACCTAAGAGGCGTCGGACGTAGCTTGCGTGTGGGTAAATAACGGAGGAGTGAAAGTATGGCAAGATATAAAGGCCCGGTTTGTAAACTGTGTCGTCGTGAAGGGGAAAAGTTATTCTTGAAGGGGGAGCGATGCTTCTCCTCAAAATGCCCGTTTGAGCGAAAGCGAGGATATCCGCCAGGTGACCATGGTTGGCTGGCACGCTTCCGTCGCCGTCGTCAATCTGATTATGCACGTCAGTTGCGTGAAAAACAGAAGGCTAAGCGCATATATGGCTTGCTGGAACGTCAGTTCCGGCGTTTCTTTGAAAAAGCTGAGGGTCGACCAGGGCTTACGGGTGAAAACCTGCTGATCCTGTTGGAGCGAAGGTTGGATAATATCGTTTATCGGTTGGGCTTTGCCGATTCTCGACCCCAAGCACGTCAACTGGTATCGCATGGGCATTTCGTTGTCAATGGCACTCGTACCACCACTCCCTCATATCTCATTAGACCTCAAGATGTGATCTCAGTTCGTGAGGTCAGCCTTAAGCGCACTTACTTTAAAGATCGTGCTAAGAGGCTGGAAGAGGGGGCAGTGCCGGGTTGGTTAAGCCTGGATGTAGAAGGAATGACCGGGCAAATGTTGAAGGAGCCGGCGCGCGAGGAGATCAGCACAGCAATAAACGAGCAGTTGATTGTAGAGTATTATTCGCGTTAGGGGTTAGCCTGCCAACTTGGACGTTACTGGAGGGCGAAAGGTACACCTCTATGTTTTTTGCTTTGATGATTATTTCTCTCAATGATACATTTTCCATGCAGACCGGAGGCTAGGAAAGAGGAGGCGCTGGTTGTCAGTTCAAGTGTTGCCAAAAGTTGAGACAGATGTAATATCCCAGACGTATGGCCGATTCGTGATCGGCCCGCTGGAGAGTGGCTTTGGGATTACGGTGGGCAACACGCTTCGACGAGTGTTGCTATCATCGTTGCCGGGCGCGGCTGTGACAGCGATTCGCATTACGGATGTTCCTCACGAGTTCTCTGTGATACCGGGGGTGCGAGAGGACGTAATGCAATTCATGTTACAGGTCAAGCAGTTGCGCTTGAAGATGGAAAACGAAGAAACCATGCACATGTCTTTGCATGTAGAGGGTGAAGGCACTGTTACGGCGGGAGATATTATGGCTCCACCCGAAGTAGAGATTCTGAACCCTGATCTGTACTTATTCTCTGTAGATGATGAGAAGGCTTCTTTTGATATCGATTTTACCGTTGATCGTGGGCATGGTTATCGTCCTGCTGACCAAGAAGGACGGAGCCGGATGCTCGTGGGTGAGTTGCCCGTCGATGCAATATTTAGTCCTATTCGTCGTGTCTCTTTCGATGTGGATCGCGCTCGAGTGGGGCAGATGACGGATTATGATCGATTAACACTGGAGATTTGGAGTGATGGTCGCATCGAGCCATTCAATGCATTGAAAACCGCAGCCCGTATTATGCTGACACATCTACGGCTAATTGCGGGACTCACGCTGGAGGAAGAAGCCCCTGAGCCTAGCGAGCCAGAGGAAGAACCGGTTTTGTCCAGTGAAGCATATGATATGCCTCTAGACCGGCTTGATTTGAGTACACGAGTGTTCAACGCTCTTCGTCGTGCAGGTATCAAAAATGTTGGAGAAGTGCTGGAGATGTTGGAGGAGGGCGGGGACGATGCCTTGTTGGCCGTCCGCAACTTTGGCGCCAAGTCATTGATTGAGGTTCGCGAGCGTCTTGACGAAGAAGGTTTGTTGGATGAAGTAGAAAGTGGAGGTGCATAATGCGGCATCGCGTCGCAGGTAAAAAATTGGGGCGATCGAGCGGACATCGCAAGGCCTTAAGACGTAACTTGGTGACGGCCTTGCTTTATCACGAACGTATCGAAACAACTGAAGCAAAGGCTAAAGTAACCCGCCGGCATGCTGAGAAGTTGATCACACTAGCAAAGCGGGGCTTGAAGGCAGAAACTGATGATCCAAGTCGTGGTGTCCATGCACGCCGACTGGCGTCAAGTCGTATGAACAGATGGGTGATGGATAAGGAAGGTTGGTGGGTGGATATCTTGGAGAAGCTGTTTGTGGACATTGCTCCACGTTACATGGATCGACCAGGTGGCTACACTCGCATCTATAAATTGGGGCCGCGAAAAGGTGATGCAGCCCCTATGGTGCTTTTGGAGCTAGTCGAGGAAGAGTAGGACTCTTCCTTTAACAGCATCAGCCTTTTATGAACTTTCACGAACGGAGGCTTTCTGTAGTAAGATGCGAGTGAAGGCGGTGGTAGCCTACGATGGGACGAACTATAGCGGGTTTCAGCGTCAGGCTAATGCCTTTACCATCCAGGAGGCTCTGGAAGTTACACTGGCGCAGGTAACGCAAGAAACTATCAATATAATCGCAGCCGGACGTACGGATGCTGGCGTGCATGCAAAAGGACAAGTGATCGCTTTTGATACGGCTTGGCGTCACGAGATAGGCGACTTGCAGCGAGCTATGAATGCTGTACTGCCTGAAGATATAGCTGTTCGTGAATTGGAAGTAGCTGAGCTAGATTTTCACCCGCGCTACGACGCACGTAGCCGGTGGTACCAGTATACATTTTACAATACGCCAGTGCGCTGCCCCTTGGTTGATAGATACAGCTTACATGTGTCCAAGCCATTGGATGTGGCAGCGATGCAGCAAGCGGCTCAATACCTGGTAGGAGAACAGGACTTCGCTACTTTTGGGCAACCGCCTCAAGGCAATGTAACAGTGCGGAATCTGTTCCGCGCCTCGTGGAATGAGCACCCTTACGATTATGGGTTGCGGAGACAAGAGCGGGGCTCACAGCAAGGCTTGTGGTTGACTTTCGATATTGAGGCCAATGCGTTTCTCTATCGGATGGTGCGCAGCATAGTCGGTACCTTGCTCCAGGTTGGGTGGAAGAGAATAAGTGTGAAGGAGTTCGTTGCAGCCCTCAAGGCGTGTGATCGCAGTCAAGCAGGCACTACTGCTCCTGCACATGGTTTGTGTCTGATTAAAGTGAATTATTGATAACTTCAATGACTTATTAAACGGGAGTTGTAAGGCTGTGGAAAAGACTTACGTTACGAAAGAACAAGATGTCCAACGAGAATGGTATGTGGTGGATGCCGCAGGGCACACTTTGGGTCGCTTGGCGAGCAAAGTAGCACAAATTCTCCGTGGAAAGCATAAGCCGATCTACTCTCCTGCTGTTGATGTTGGTGATTATGTGATCATCGTCAATGCTGAGGAGATCCAAGTGACAGGCCGCAAACTAGATCAGAAGATCTATTATCGGCATTCTGGCTACCCGGGCAATCTCAAAGCGATTACCTTGGGCAATCTGCTTCAGAAAAACCCCGCTCGAGTGATTGAACTCGCGGTGCGGGGCATGTTGCCCCGAAACCGGTTGGGTCGGAAGATGTTAAAGAAATTAAAGGTTTATGCTGGCCCTGATCATCCTCATATAGCTCAGCAGCCGGAAGCGATGGAATTGGAAGGATAGGAGGAGATATAGATGACGTATTACGAAGGAGTGGGAAGGCGAAAGGCAGCGACTGCTCGAGTGCGACTTCATACTGGTGGTGAAGGTGGCTCTTTCGTGGTCAACGACCGACCGCTTAGGGAGTATTTCTGCCGCGAGATGGATGTGTTTCACCTCCTGGAGCCGTTTGAGGCAACTGATACATCGGGACGCTTTGATGTCAGTGTTCTGGTTAAGGGTGGGGGAATTCGAGGACAAGCAGGCGCGGTTCAGTTGGGTATTGCACGGGCGCTGTTAGAGGTGGATCCTGACTATAGGCCACCGCTGCGCAAGGGTGGGTATCTCACTCGTGACTCTCGCATCAAAGAACGTAAGAAGCCAGGTCTAAAGAAAGCTCGCAAGGCTCCTCAGTACACCAAGCGCTAAACTAGACCACAAATAGATATATAGGGCAAGACAGAAATGTCTTGCCCTTTTTGTATACGCCAGCTGCACAGTCGCTCGCTGTTTTTGTGGAGGTTTATATGAACGTGATCACTATCCTCGGTCTTGGGCCTGGTGCACTACATCACTTGACGCGGGAGGCATGGGCCGTTTTAGAAAGTGCCGATGAAATCTGGTTGCGCACGGAGCATCATCCCACAGTAGCTGAGTTACCTTCCAATCTTACAGTACACTCCTTTGATAACCTCTACGAGAAAGCGGATAACTTCTCGGAAGTCTACGAAGCGATTGCTGCCGAGATATTGAGTTTGGGTCAACGTCCTCAAGGTGTTATCTATGCTGTGCCAGGTCACCCTTTTGTGGGGGAAGCCACAGTGAAGCTGATCTTGACCAGTGCTGAGAAATTTGACCTTGAGGTGCGCATAGTGGAGGGGATGAGCTTCGTGACCCCGACACTCGCCTCTCTGGGCATAGATGCCTTGGAGGGCTTGCAGATACAGGACGCTATCGAGCTGGCGCTTCTTCATCACCCTTTACTGAATTCCGATCTGCCAGCTTTGGTGGGCCAGCTCTATGGAAGAGACCTCGCCACCGATGTCAAACTCACTTTGATGAATCAATATCCGGACGACCACGAGGTTGTATTAGTGCACGCGGCTGGAAGCCCAGATCAGCGCATCGTCCGCTTGCCCCTCTATGAGCTTGATCATCAAAGGAACATCGCTCACTTGACCACACTTTACGTGCCACCATTGCCGGGCGTTAGTAGCTTCGAGGGCTTGCAAGAAACCGTCGCCCACCTTAGGGCCCCGGATGGCTGCCCTTGGGATCGCGAGCAGACGCACGCGAGCTTGCGATCCGCGTTGTTGGAGGAGGCTTACGAGACCGTGTCCGCCATTGATCTCGACGACGTGTCAGCGCTGAGGGAAGAACTGGGCGATCTCTTGTTGCAAGTGCTACTTCACACCCAGATTGCGACAGAGGCGGGTGAATTTCAAATGGCGCAAGTAATCTCTGGCATCGACGTCAAGCTCAAGCATCGTCACCCACACGTTTGGGGGGATCAGGCGGTCAAAGGATCTAATGAGGTACTGCTCCATTGGGAGGAACTGAAGCGTGAGGAGAGGGGGGAAGGGAGTTCGGCGCTCGATGGCGTGCCCGATGCTCTGCCTGCATTGCAGCAAGCCGATACCTACAGTCGTCGTGCGGCCCGCGTGGGATTCGATTGGAGCGAGGTGGGTGGGGTTGTTGAGAAGGTGCATGAGGAAATCGGCGAGTTGAAATCGGCCATCTCACCGGAGGAAAAGGAGGCCGAGTTGGGCGATCTATTGTTCGCCATAGTCAACTGGGCCCGCTGGCTGGGTCTGGATGCGGAGACCGCTTTGCGTAAAGCCAACGCTCGTTTCGCACATCGTTTCCGTCATATGGAACAAGCCGCTCTTGAGCAAGGACGAGATATGAGGAAGTTGACCGAGGATGAGTTAGAGGCTCTGTGGTGGAGTGCAAAAATTAAGGCAGGGTGAGGGATAGCAGGTTTTGAGTATGAGAATTTACCCTTGACAGATTGTGGTAAACATGTACAATCTACTGGTGTTGTAAGCCGTTTAGCCACCTCATGATAAGTATTTTGGCTTATCCTCTGTGCTATAATGTCAGGTGCCAATTGATTATGGTAAAGGTGCACCGGATATTCCCCCGCTGTGGATGATGGGTGATCGCTGTCATAAATAGTGGGAACATTCTTGAGATACAGTAGAAAAACAGGAGGTCCCCTTTGGCGACTGCTGAGGTTGTGAACTTAACGACGGCGAAACGTGATCCCGCCTTTGCAGATCACCTCATCGAGAATGGAGAACTTCTCCGTCGCTGTATTCAGTGTGGTACTTGCACCGCATCCTGCCCGGCAGCTCCAGCGATGGACATCAGCCCCCGCAAGATGTGGCGCATGGTACAGTTGGGCCTGACAGACGAGGTGCTGCGCAGCAAGACAATGTGGCTATGCAGCCTTTGTTATCAGTGCCAAGTGCGTTGCCCCCGTGGTATTCCTCTCACCGAGACCATCACCCGCCTTAAAGAGATGGCGATTGAGCAAAGAATCGCTGCATCCAAGGATAGCGTTGGCTTCTATCGTACCTTTGTCGACATTGTGCGCCGCTATGGACGTATGCGGGAGATGGAGTTTATGGTACGTTTCTTCTTGGCTACTAATCCTTTGAGTGCTCTGGGCTTCGCCGGTCTTGGAATCACCCTGGTTAGTCGTGGAAAGGCTTACCCAGAAATGCCTAAGCTGGGCGGTGAGGGACGTTTAGAGCCGCTGTTTGAGCGTGTGGCAGAACTGGAGGCGCAGCAATGAAGTATCTTTTTTACCCCGGCTGTTCAGCGGACGCTTCTGCTCTGGAGTACAAGGCTTCGACACTTGCCGTGCTGAAGGCCTTGGGGGCTGAGGTGGAGGAATTGGAAGATTGGACCTGCTGTGGGGCCAGCGCGGCTCCGGTGATCAGTGATCTCCTGGGCATCGTGCTTCCAGCTCGTAACCTGGCTTTGGCAGAGCAAGCTGATGACACCTCGGACATGCTCGCTGTTTGCAGTGCTTGCTACACCAACTTTCGGCGTACCTCACAAGCTCTCTCCGATGATCCAAAGCTTCTGGAAAAAGTAAACAAGGCGTTAGAGGTGGAGGGTTTGAGCTATCGCAATACTGTCAAGTCGCGCCATTTGATGGATGTGCTGGCGAACGATTTCAGCCCGGAGGATTACGCCGAGCGGGTGCAGCGCCCGCTAGAGGGCTTGACCGTCGCTCCCTACTACGGTTGCCAGACCGTTCGCCCTTATAGCGCCTTCGACGATGATGAGAAGCCTACTTCAATGGTCGCCATCTTAGAGGCATTGGGTGCTGAAGTGCATCATCATCCTCGAGAGGCATCTTGCTGTGGCACTTCATTGATGATGACCAAGCCCAGGGTCGGCCATCACATGGCAGGGGAGATACTGGCGAAATGTCAGCCTGCCGATTGCGTCTCGACTGTCTGTCCGATGTGCCATATGAACCTGGACAGCTATCAGGGTAAGGCCTCGCGCGTGATGAACCAGGAATTACATGTCCCAATCCTCTTCTTGCCTCAACTGATCGGATTGGCCTTTGGGTTATCGGAGGATAAGTTGTTGTTCAAGCGGCACGTCGTGTCAGTGAGACCGGCGTTGAGTGATTTTCTGTAAGCCAAGCGATACCGACTGTCAGCATAAGGAGTTCATACGTTATGGAAGAACCTCGCATTGGAGTCTACATCTGTGAGTGTGGCGTCAACATCGCGGCTACGGTGGACGTATCATCCGTGGTGGAGATGGCCGCTGAACTGCCTGGCGTGGTCATTGCTCGGCAGCATAAATACACTTGCTCCGAACCCGGACAAGAGATGATCCAAGAGGATATCCGTGATCTGGACCTGGAGCGGGTGGTGGTGGCCTCTTGTACCCCTCGAATGCATGAGCCCACCTTCCAGCGGGCGCTGGCTGGCGCTGGGCTTAACCCCTACTTCTTCGAAATGGCCAACATCCGCGAGCACGTCTCCTGGGTGATCAAGGACAAGGAGAAAGCTACGGAGAAGGCGAAGCGCCTGGTACGGTCAGCGGTAGCGCGAGTGGCCTATCATAAACCTTTGGAGCCCCGCCAGGAGCCGGTCTCCGAGGCCGCGCTCGTGGTCGGAGGCGGCATCGCGGGCATACAGGCTGCGCTCTCCATCGCCGATTCTGGCTACCAAGTCTATCTGGTGGAAAAAGAGCCCTCCATTGGCGGGCGGATGGCTCAGCTCGATAAGACCTTCCCCACACTTGACTGTAGCACCTGAATCCTCGGCCCCAAAATGATGGATGCCGGTCGGCATCCCAAGATTGAGCTTTTAACCTATAGTGAGGTCGAGGAAATCTCCGGTTACATAGGTAATTTCCAAGCCCGTATCCGCAAGCATGCCCGGTATGTGGACGAGGATCTTTGCACCGGTTGTGGCCTCTGTCAGGAGAAATGTCCTACCAAGGTTATCGACACCGATTATGAGGCCGGGATGGGTAAGCGAAAGGCCATTTATCGTCCTTTCTCTCAGGCCATCCCCAACGTGCCGGTGATTGACACAGATCACTGCATCTACTTCCAGCGGGATGGACGTTGTGGCTTATGCGCCAGAGTCTGCCCCACAGGCGCAGTTGATTATGAGCAAGAGGATGAACTGCTCGACGTGGAGGTGGGAGCTATCGTCATAGCCACCGGCTTCGAGATGTGGGACCCCACGAATCTCCCGCAGTATTCCTACGGCGAATCCCCTAATATCATCACCGGTTTGCAATTTGAGCGCATCACCAATGCCAGCGGCCCTACCGGCGGGGAGATCGTGACCGCCGAGGGAGAGGTTCCGGAGAACGTCGCCATTATCCACTGCGTGGGTAGCCGGGATGAGAATGCCCACGAATACTGCTCCCGTTTCTGCTGCATGTACTCGCTCAAGCATGCCCACCAGGTGCGCGATAAGACAGGCGCCGAAGTCTATGATTTCTATATGGACATGCGAGCTTTCGGTAAGGCCTACGAAGAGTTCTACGAGCGGGTACAGGAGGAAGGAGTCACCTTTGTGCGCGGTCGCGGCGCCGAGGTTGAGGTGCTGCCCAATGATAAGCTGCGCGTCAAGGGCGAGGACGCTGACCTGGGCAGATTAGTCATCGCCGACGTGGATATGGTCATTCTTGCCTCTGCTATCGAGCCTTATGCTGATTCCAATAAAGTAGCATCTCTCTTCGGGCTGGGGCGCACGCCAGATGGCTGGTTCGCTGAGGCTCATCCTAAGCTGCGCCCGGTTGAGACCAGCACCGCTGGCGTCTTCCTGGCCGGCTGTTGCCAGGGGCCGCGCGATGTTCCCGATACAGTGGCCCACGCGGGAGCGGCTGCGCAGGAAGCTGTCAAAATTTTCAATAAGGGAGAGGTTGCTATTTCCCCCATCGTCGCCGAGGTGATGACGGAAGCTTGTGTGGGGTGTGGCGAGTGCATAAAATCCTGCCCCTATTCTGCCATTGACCGAAACAGCGATGGGAAGGCAGAGGTCAATGCTGCCCTTTGTCATGGATGTGGCACTTGCGTGGCCACCTGCCCCTCTGGCGCTGTCACGGAACTGCACTTCACCGATCAGGAAATCGTGGCCCAGATCGATGGCCTGTTGGCCATGGTGGGATGATTTGCGCACTACTCCCTATGCAACAGACACTTTTTGTGCATGGGGCGTATCCTTAAAGGATAATCACAATGAGTGAAGATTTCGAACCGAGAGTTGTTGCTTTCTTGTGTAATTGGTGCTCCTATGCCGGGGCGGATAACGCTGGTGTGGCCCGGATGCAATCACCGGCCAACGTCTTGCCCATCCGTGTGATGTGCTCGGGACGGGTGTCGCCGGAGATGGTGCTGCGAGCCTTCCGCTCTGGCGCAGACGGCGTGATGGTGCTGGGTTGTCACATCGGCGATTGCCACTACATCGACGGCAATCACCGCACGGCAAAGCGTATGCCGTTGGTGCATAACCTGTTGAAGTACGTCGGCGTTCACCCTGACCGGTTCGTGCTGGACTGGGTCTCGTCGGCCGAGGCGCCGAAGTTCGCCAAAGTGACGAAGGAATTCGTGGAGAAGGTGAGGGCGCTGGGACCAATCGCCGACGAAATGGTAGACCGGTAGGCTGGTAATTGGTAGATTGGTCGCCAATACACCAATATGCCGACATAGAGGAGCTGAGGATGACCGAACGAAGTACATTGATGGAAGAACTTCGCGCCCACGTGGCGGAGAAACTCAAAGAACTGGATGGCGTTTTGGCGCTACGGAAGACAGAGGTTGGCACTGCGCCCTACCTTTTCCAAGAAGGGGATGACACTTCTGAGTTGGTCCTGGAGCCCCGCTACGCGATGGGCCTTATCATTTCCGCTTTGCAGAAACGCTATCCAGAGGCTCAATTAGGTGTTGTGGCCCGCGGATGTGACGCCCGCGCATTAGTGGAGATGGCCAAGCGAGCACAAGTCGATCCTGATAGGCTCTACTTACTAGGGGTGGCTTGTACCGAGGAGGAAGCTGAAGAATGTCATTGTGCCGATCCTGCGCCTAAATTGGACCCTTGGCCTCAAGCCGAGTTGATCGGAACGCCGGTTGAAAGTGGGCCGCCTAATCCTCTAGTCGCGGAATATGAGGAGATGTCGCTTGCGGAGCGGCGGGAATTCTGGCAAGAACAGTTCTTGAAGTGTATCAAGTGTTATGGGTGTCGCAACATTTGCCCGGAATGCTTCTGTGAAGCCTGCGCTTTGGAAGACCCCTTGTGGGTGGAACCGGGTGTGTTGGCTCCCCCCTTCCCAATGTTCCATCTAGTCCGGGCGATGCATATGTCCAGTCGCTGTGTCGCTTGCCGCCAATGTGAGTTGGTCTGCCCGGCCCATATTCCATTGACAGTCCTCTATGACTTGATCCGACGGGACGTAGGAACTTTGGTGGGATACGAGCCTGGGGCCGATATTGAGGATGCACCACCGCTCTCTCTGACTTTTGGAGAGGCGCCGATACTTTCGAGGTTGGAGTAGGGAGGCATTTATGGAATACCGAAACGTCCTCACCACCTGTGTTTATTGTGGGTGTGGGTGCGGGATTTATTTTCAGGTGCTCGATGGAGAAATCATAGGAGTTCTGCCCGATAAGGAACATCCGATCAGTCGCGGTCAGCTGTGCATCAAGGGCTGGAACGTCGATGCTTTTGTCAATCACCCTGATCGGCTTAAGACCCCTCTCATTCGGCGCGGGGATGGTCCCTCGGCCCAACTTGAGGAGGCAACATGGGAGGAAGCGCTGGGATTGGTGGCGGAGCGATTGACTACCATTTCTGATGAGTATGGCTCTGATAGCATTAGTTTCTTAGCCTCGGCCAAATGCACCAACGAGGAGAACTATCTCATCCAGAAGCTTTCCCGCGCAGTGTTCAAGACGAACAACGTCGATCACTGCGCACGCCTCTGACACGCTCCCACGGTGGCCGGTCTGGTCGCCGCGTTTGGCAGTGGAGCGATGACCAACTCCGTCCCGGAGTTCAGCGAACACACCGAGTGTTTCCTCATCACCGGTTCCAACACCTCTGAGGCCCATCCTTTGGTCGCCAGCCACGTGATGGAGGCCAAGGAGCGCGGGGCCAAAATCGTCGTCGTGGACCCGCGCAAGATACACATCGCGCGTATGGCCGATCTGTACTTGCAACCCCGCCCTGGCACGAATGTGGCCTGGATCAACGGTATGATGAACGTCATCATCAGCGAAGGGTTGCATGATGAGGATTTCATAGAGGATCGGACTGAGGGCCTCGATGAACTCCGTGAGGTTGTGAGCGAATATACACCAGAGCGGGTGGAGGAGATCAGCGGTATTCCCGCCGATGACCTGCGAGAGGCAGCGCGGATTTACGCGCAGAATAAACCTGCGGCCATCCTCTACGCGATGGGCATCACCCAACATACCACTGGCACCGATAACGTGAAGTCATGTGCAAACCTGGCTATGCTCACTGGCAATATGGGCATCCCTGGTGGCGGCGTCAATCCCCTGCGTGGCCAGAACAATGTCCAGGGCGCCTGCGATCTGGGGGGCCTGCCCAACGTCTACTCCGGATACCAGGCCGTCACAGTGCCTGAGATCAAGGAGAAGTTCGAGCAGGTATGGAACGTCAAGAATCTCTCCGACGAGGTGGGAAAGACGGTGACGGCCATGATAGGGGGAGCCGAGGATGGGAGCACTCGTGCCCTTTATGTGATGGCGGAAAATCCCATGCTCTCCGATCCCGATGTAAACCACGTGCGCGAGTGCCTAGAAGAAGTTGATTTCCTCGTGGTGCAGGACATTTTCCTTACCGAGACTGCTGAACTGGCCGATGTCGTCCTGCCTGGTTCTTCGTTTGCTGAGAAGGAAGGCACCTTCACCGGCACCGATCGGCGCGTCCAGCGAGTGCGCAAAGCGATCGAGCCATTGGGAGAATCTAAACCGGATTGGGAGATTCTTTGCCAATTAGCCGAGCGGATAGGAGCTCGGGGGTTTGACTTCCAGTCGCCGGAGGAAGTGATGGAGGAGATCGCCGCAGTCACTCCCATCTACGGCGGAGTGTCGTTCGAGCGGCTGGATAGGGAAGGCTCTCTCCAATGGCCGGTGCCGACAGAGGAGCACGCTGGCACACCTTATCTGCATAAAGGCATGTTCAGTCGGGGACTGGGTCACTTCCATGCTATCGAGTTCAAAGAGGCCGTGGAGTTGCCGGACGATGAGTATCCTCTCATCCTGACCACAGGCCGGATGATGTTCCATTGGCATACCGGCACGATGACTCGGCGCTCGGAGAAGCTAGAACAGGAGGCACCGGAGCCTTACGTCGAGCTCCATCCTGACGATGCGGCTGGCATCGGATTGAATGGCGCGGAGCGGGTGCGAGTTGCCAGTCGACGCGGTGAGATCGAGTTGAGCGTGCGCCTTACGACGGGCATTCGGCCCGGTGTAGTCTTCATTCCCTTCCACTACGTCGAGGCGGCGGCCAACGCGCTGACCAACGCGGCGCTTGATCCCATCGCCAAGATTCCTGAGTACAAGGTCTGTGCCGTGCGCGTCGAGCCGGTGAATTGATCACCTGCTAGAGATAGGAGGAGTAGATGGACATTCGCAAGATCTATGAATATGCTCTCCAGCGAGAGTATGAGGGCAAGCGGTTTTTTGAGGAGAATGCCGAGCGCTTGAGCCACGCGGCGGCGGTGGGGGCATTCAAACGGTTGGCCGGCGAGGAGCAAAAGCATATCGAGTTCATCCAGGGCCTGCTGGATGCTTTGGATGAGGGAGAGCCGCCGAACGTAGCGATGGCCCTTGAACTGGAGAAGGAAGGTTTCTTCTCCAAACGCGCCGACTCCGAAATGCTCGACCAGACCGTGCTGGAGGCGATGGTGCCCGATCTGCCGGTGCTGCGCATGGCCTATCTGATCGAGCGCGATTTTGTCGACTTCTACGAGAGAGCGGCCAGTAAAGCCGAAGGAGAAGCGAAGAAGGCGCTGGAGATGCTTGCTCGATGGGAACGCAGCCATGAGGCCTTTTTTAAGCAGATCCATGACGCTGCTTTCGAGGAGTATGCGCAGATGCCATGGGGTGGTTAGAAAGCTGAACTGATTGTCAATTAACATCTGGTGAGATACTCAGCCCCCAAGGTTGCTACAACCTTGGGGGCTTTTCTTTCCCGTTTGGCTCTTGTCTCACAAAAGCATTGCTGGTATAATAAAATAGAAGAGCATAAAGGAAAGGGTGGAACATCGGATGATCATGCCGCAAAGCGCACTCGCTACTCGCCAGGTCGGATTAGCACTTTTACATGGACAAGCATTCTTTATACTTGGAATCTCCATTATCTTCTTGGCGCGACGAGGGGCACGCCTGGAGGTAGCACGGGGCCTCGTCCCTTTGTCTTTGTTCGGGTTTTGCGAGGCACTGGCAGCTTGGATTAGGGCTTGGCTTGGAATCTCGGACCGGTGGGAACCTGAGTTGATGTGGCTGCGCTTGCTGCTGCTGGGAGTAGGATATGCTGCTCTGTTAATGTTCGCCATACAGGCTGGTCTCCCTTCGGGGAGGCAGAGATGGGCGCGATGGGTTATCCCCGCTGGCCTTTGGGTAACGTGGCTGGGGGGAATGTTTGTAGCCCATCTATGCGGCGCTTCCTCCGAACAGGTGTGGTTGGGGGGTGAGCTCGCGGTGCGTTATGGCCTTGCCTTCCCTGGTGGCCTGATGGGAGCCTGGGGGCTGCGTCGTGAAACATATCGCACCATCGAACGTGACCGATTACCCTTGGTCAAACTTCCTCTGCGAGTCACTGGGTTCGCACTCGGTATCTTCTCCATCTTCGGAGGGCTGATCGGGCCGGCAGTTTCCTTCTTCCCCGCAAATTTGATCAACGAGGACCTGTTGTTGAACTCCCTTGGCATTTCTATCTCCCTCTTCCGTGGCCTATGTGGCCTTGCTATCACCTATGGAGTTGTACGGGCCTTGGTGGCCGTTTTGAGCGAGGTCGAGCTTTGGCTGGAGGATATGGAGCGCATGCAGGCTCTCGTTAGTGAGCGTGAGCGCATTGGGCGAGAATTACATGATGGTATCATTCAATCAATATACGCGGCGGGACTGATGTTGGAGAGTGCTCGGCATAATATCCTCACTCGACCGGAAGAGGCACGCAATCAACTGACTCGTGCCATCAAGAGCCTAAATCAGACCATCCAGGACATCCGGCGCTATATTTTCGACCTGCGTGGTGAACTGCCGAGGGATAACCTGGAAACTGGCTTGCGCAAAATCCTCAAAGACTTTCGTGTAAATACCTTGTTGGAGACTTGCTTCAGTGTGAAGGGAGAGGATGAGCACGGTCTGGGTGCTGAGCGTCGGCAACACGTCTTCCAGATCGCCCGCGAGGCATTGACTAACGTAGCTCGCCATTCACAGGCACGTCGCGTTGAGATGAGCTTGTGGTATGGTGCCAATGCGCTCCAGCTTTGTGTATCCGATGACGGTGTGGGCCTTTCCCGGCTGCCTAATAACAACGGCCATGGCTTGCGCAACATCCGCGAACGCGCCCGTTTGCTAGGCGGCATGTTGGATATAGACACGGCGCCGCATGAGGGCTTGACAATAATTCTTACTGTGCCATATTAGATTTGAGGAAGGTATGACGCTTAGAATTCTCATCGTCGATGACCACGAAGTCGTACGGCTTGGCTTGCGTACTCTGATCGAAGGGCATCCTGGCTTCACGGTTGTTGATGAAGCGGAGACGGTCAAGGAAGCGGTTCAGAAGACTCTCTTGCTCCAACCTGAAGTGGTGGTAATGGATATCCGACTGCTGGGTGGCAGCGGCATTGACGCTTGCCGACAGATCAAGGAACAAGCGTCGGATACGAAAGTCATTATGCTGACCTCCTATGCCGAGGATGAGATGTTGTTTGACGCCATCTCTGCTGGGGCATGTGGCTACGTGCTTAAACAGATCGGTAATGATGACCTGATCCGTGCCTTGGAAGCGGTGGGCCGAGGTGAAGCACTTCTGGACCCAACACTCACGCAGAGGGTCTTCGCACGTGTGCGGGAAGCGGCACGACGAGAGCACGCGGACGCTTTCGCGGATCTGACCGATCAAGAGATGCACGTCTTGACCCATGTCGCCAAGGGAAAGACTAACCGCGAAATAGCCGATACGCTTTATCTGGGCGAGGGCACGGTGCGTAACTATGTCAGCAGCATTCTCAGCAAGTTAGATCTTTCCAATCGCGCTGAAGCTGCTGCTTACGCCGTCAAGCATAATCTGAAAGAGTTTCTTTAGTCGGGGCGGAATCGGAGGAGGCTGTGAAAGTTCTGACGCCCGAACAGGCGCATGATCTGATCCAAATGGCGGAAAAGGCGCGGGAAAGCCTGAGCGATTTCGCTGGCCACGAGATTGAATACGAGGCCAATGCCTTGCATTTCTTGGACGAGTGGGTCGACCGGTACTTGCAACAGCAGCCCAATCCTTCACAGAAAATCCGCCTATTGTGGGCCACCTTCCTGGGCGAGATGTTTCGCCGCCATCACCAGGGCTGGTGGGTTTTGCAAGAAACAGGCCTGGCTATCCTGTGCCCGCTGGGTAATGGCGACCGCCATATAGTGGACGTGATTGGCCAAGTAGACCTTCGCATTGAACATGGCATGGCCGAGTCTTTGGCCTACTTCTACAACGTCACACGTATCAATTTGAAGATGGGGCAGCAATCTAATCTTTGAGTTTCCCGCACCCCGGCCGGGCGATGAGAAGGGCTAGGGTGAGGGGAAGCTCATTATGGCGTGATGACAGTGCGCACCCCGCCGCCGAATTCCTCCATCTCATCCAGCACCGCGTTGACCTCGCCCGCGTCCAGTGGGATAGTTCGTGTAACTACATTCGACAGGTCAAGCATCCCCCGTCGCGTATACTCGATCAGTAGCGGTAATTCATGTAACAGATGGTCAGCGGCCCCAATCACCTCCGCCTCGCGCCCCAGAAGTTCCCCATAAGTCTCAACTTCCAGTGGCTCGGAAGCGATGCCCACCAGCACTGCACGCCCGAAGACAGCCAGCGATTGGACTGACTGGCGCATCGTCTGTGGCAAGCCGATTAGCTCCAGCGTAACATCCACGCCTCGCCCGTCGGTCAGCCGACGGATCTCGTCCACCGGGTCGACCTCTGCCGCGTTTACGGGAATGGCGCCAAATCCCTCGGCCATCGCCAATCGCTCCTCGTTGATGTCCACGGCGTAGACATCCAATGCTCCCATCGCCTTCGCGAGCTGGACGGCCGACATGCCCAATCCTCCCACGCCGAAGACGGCCACTGTCTCGCCGGCCTGGAGCCGTGATTTGTTCAGCGCGTGAAATGATGTCGCCGATGAACACATCATAATCGCGCCCTGCTCGAAGGGAATCTCCTCCGGCAGCGGCACGGCGCTGCGGGCGGGCACAGCGATGAACTCGGCGAATCCGCCGTCGCGATATTTGCCGATCATCGAGCCCTCGACGCAAAACTGCTCACTCCCCAGCGTGCAGTAGTAGCAATCGCCGCAAGTGATCAGGTAGTGCAAACAGACTCGGTCGCCCGGCTTCACGTTGGCGACTTGTGGTCCTATTTCCTCCACGACCCCGGCTACCTCGTGTCCCAGCGTTTGGGGCAAGGGCCCGACAGCGGAGGCGCCGGAGCGATAATGCACGTCCGAATGGCAGATCCCGGCGGCCTTGACACGCACTAACACGTCGTGATCGCCGATTTCGGGCATGGGCACGTCGCGCATTTCCAGCGGCTTTCCAATTTCGATCAGTTGAACTGCTTTCATTGTGTCCTCCTCGTTTGTTTGGGATGCAACGCACTTATGGATGCAGATAGAAGCGCGTTGCGCCTATTGACCGATAGTCACGTTGACTTCTTCAAATCCCAGCGCCAGGATGAAATGCCGTAGGTAGGTCTTGGCGTTCTCCTCGGCCATCTCCAGGATGCCATCCTCCAGCGCTGCGTTGAGTATTTCCTCCTCAGCGGCCTTACGCGCCTCTGTTTCCAGTTCTGGGTTCATTCCAATCACGCCGGTGCCGCGATGGAAGATGTAGGATTGCTGGTTGTTCAGCGTGGCGACGAAGACTTCAGCCTCGGGCAGCGCCACGTTGACCGTGCCATCCGCCGCGACCGAGACGTCTTTTTCCTCCAGTTTCCCCAGATCCACGCCCGCGATGACTTGCCCGTGCGCGACCAGGATCAGCTTGTCGCCGAAAAGAAAGGCGAATGGGCCTTGCCGCGATTCGGCGGTGATGACTTTTTCGATGGTATAAGAGGCGGTCTCCAGGCGGCTCAAGTTTCGCACCTCGCGGATGATGGTCACCGGATCGGGGATGATAGTCGGGGTGGGTTGCGTGATGCGCTCGAATTGCTCCTGCAACGAGCGCTCCGCTTCCACCAGCGGCTGCGTCACCTGCTGGATTGAGCGCACCGTCATCAAGCCGCCGACGACGACGGCGATGAGAATTAGGATCAAGATCACCGTGCCACAGCTCAGTCTGGGTTTTGTGTCCATTATCGTTCACTCCTCGTAACTACTAATGGCTCTTTGGGATTTCGCGCGGCCCGCTTCGTACGGGCGGGACTCCGTACACGCCCTCGTGCATTTCGTACGGGCGACCACGGAGGGATCGCCCCTACGTGATGATTTTTGACCATCAAAAT
>CAZDYW010000001.1:0-48481 GCA_964509655.1 uncultured Anaerolineales bacterium | reverse complement strand
AGTCGTGAAGATCGCGCACGGGGACCACCGCAGTCTCTAACAACTCCTCCGTCTCAGCGCCAGCGTCGCCCGCAGGCTCGCGAGTGAGAACGGGGGTGGGCACAGGAGTCGCGTCATCATAGTCAAAGGGCACCTCCATCGTGACCTCAATAGTCGAGGAGAACTCAAACTCACTCTCTTGCATCTTCCAAAATCCAACACCTCCAAGTCCAGCGCAACAACAACAGGCCAGAATCAAAAAGATAGCCAGTATGCCCAACACGATGAGAAAATTAGACTTTTCCATTTTTATTCCCTCCAAACCTATTCCTGATCCACGCATTCCAAAAAGCTACCTTCAAGAGTGAGGGATATTATAGCATAATTTGATTGTAAAAACTAATGCCAGAATAGGCAGATGACAAAGAAGGTGAGACGTGGTAAAATTCCTTCACACGCTGCATTGAGAGGAAGAGAAAGGGAGGCAAACCTGTTGCACGTTTTCACCTGGTGGATGCTGATACAAATCTTGGGGTGGGCAGCACTGCCCCTGGCCTACCGGCTGTTCAGATGGCTGCCCGACCGGGGCTATGCGTTCGCCAAACCACTGGGCTTGCTCCTGACAAGCTACACGTTGTGGATCGGAGCCTCGCTTGGCTTTCTGCGAAACACATCCGGGGGCATTCTCGTCGCCCTGGCATTGGTGACAGGGTTATGCCTATCGGTTTACCTCCGATGCGGGAAAGATGAAACCCCATCTCTGCTGAGCTTCCTCCGCGAACACAAGAGACTGGTGCTGACAGTGGAGATACTCTTCACCCTAGCCTTCTGCGCTTGGGCCTTGCTGCGCGCCTACGCGGCGGACAAGATCATGAGCAGCGGCGGCGAGAAGTTTATGGAGATCGCCTTTCTCAACGCTATTCTGAAAAGCCCCAGTTTCCCACCACTTGACCCCTGGCTCTCAGGCTTCGCCATCAGCTACTATTATTTCGGCTATGTGATGATGGCCCTGCTGACGCGGCTTTCGGGCGTTACCTCTGGCATCGGATTTGAACTGTATGACGCGCTGCTTTTCGCCCTGACTATAACCGGCGCGTTAGGCGTGACCTACAACCTGATTCGCAGCTCGAACGAAGGAAAGACGAAAGAAAGCGCAGCACTACAATACGGCCTACTGGGCTCAATGTTCGTCGCTGTGATGGGCAATCTGGAGGGGCTGCTGGAGGCGTTGTATGCTAAAGGAATTATGCCCCAGGCTTTCTGGCGCTGGATCGACATACCCGATCTACTCGGAAGCTCCGTGAGCGACTCGTGGTATCCGGGGCACGGATGGTGGTGGTGGCGCGCGTCACGCGTAATCCGAGACCGGAATCTGTTGGGCCAGCCTATGGGCATCAGCCCCATCGATGAATTCCCCTTCTTCAGCTTCCTCTTGGGAGATAATCACCCGCACGTGCTGGCCTTGCCTTTCGTGCTTATGAGTATCGCGCTGGCCCTTAACTTGCTGCGTCGGCAGACGACTAGACAGGGGGAAAAGGGAAGAGGATTTGTAATGGGCGGCGATTGGGCGCTTTTCCTGGCCTATGCCGTCATCTTAGGCGCTCTGGGATTTCTAAATACGTGGGACTTTCCCATCTACTTGGGGCTTACGGTGCTCGCTTATGGCATCGGGCGGTATTCCGCCACAGGCGAAAAGGTGCAAAAGATATTATTCTCAATAATTAAGCTAGGAGCCGGCCTTCTGATAAGCGGGGTGATCTTCTACCTACCTTTCTACATCAGCTTTCAATCCCAGGCTGGGGGCATTTTGCCCTATCTATTGCCGCCGACGCGCCTACGGCAGTATCTGGTGATGTTCGGGCCTTTCATCTTCACGATAACCTGGCTCCTCGCCATCCAGCTCAGGAGATACAAGAAGCAAGGAGAATCCCCCAAACGGTTTCTAGGCTTAGCGGCGCAGTGGTGGGGAATAGTGATGCTGACACCTATGGCCTTAATCAGTGCGGTATTGACCTATACGTTACTAAGTGAGAAAGGCCGCCAATTCGTGCAAGGTGTGCTGACTAACCCCAACGTACAACAAGTTGTCGGGAGCACAAGCCCAATCGCGGCGCTAAAGGCCGTTATCCTGGCACGCATACGCGAACCCTGGTTGTTCTTGACCTTATCCTTGCTCATCGCGCTGGCAATCTTGAACATCATACAAGCATCGACGAAAAGCCATACTCGACGGTCTTTTTCTACCAGCAAAGTGTTCGCTTCATTACTGATCCTAATAGGACTTGCCCTCACCTTCAGCGTGGAATTCATCTACCTGCGCGACCATTTCGGCGTGCGGATGAACACGATATTCAAATTTTACTATCAAGCGTGGGTGATGCTGGGTTGCGTGAGCGCCTATGGGGTGTGGTGGGTACTCAACCAGAGCAAGTTAAGCGTTATCCCCCGAACAACATTTCTGGCAGGAACAGGGATATTGGTGGCAGCGGGAATGATCTATCCCGTGATGGCAAGCTACAGTCGAGTGCAAGGGTTCCAAAGAGACCCAAATCTGAACGGCGCGATAAATATCGCCCGGAGTCACCCAGATGATTGGGCCGCTATCGAATGGCTGCGGGCCAATGCGCAAGATGCGCCCACCATTCTAGAAGCACCAGGGAAGAACTACGATTATGAGGGGCGTATCAGCGCCTTCACGGGCTACCCGACAGTCTTGGGCTGGGCGCTACACGAAAGCCAATGGCGAGGAAACTACATTGAGCAAGGGAAGCGCGAACCAGACATCGAGTCCATCTACACCACCCACAATGGCGACCGAGCATTGGATCTGCTGCAAAAATGGAACGTGGAGTATGTAATCGTAGGGGCTGTAGAACGTCGCTATGTTCAAGAACTTTGCCGCGCCCCCGAACGTCAATGTCACGCTAAAGAAGCACTGAACAAGTTTGACCTACTCCTGGAACAAGTTTTCACACAAGGTCAAACGACGATTTATCAAGTCCCAGAAACACCGGATGCGTGAGCGTTTTTCGGCACCGATCCTTGTGCGAGAAGCTGACTTGCCCCCAGGAGAGGGGTAAAGTATAATGCAAGCCACTGACTCATGCGAAATTTTGGGTAGCCAAGAGGGAGAACAGTAGGTGACGTCGGTCCACAAAATTTTACTCGTTGAAAACAGAAAATCCGCTTCAGAGCAATTGACACCATTCCTGGAAAGTGAATACCATGTCGTCCACGTGCGCACACGCCGAGAAGCTCTAGCCAAGATGAAAATCACGCTGCCAGAGGTGATTATATTGGACGTTCCATCCTTGCGATTTAGCTGCCATCGCTTTTGCGATACTTTACAGGATGACAAACTAGACATTCCATTGTTGATTCTGCTCGCGAATGAAGAGGACTTCGAACATGACATAAGCACAAAGACTATTTTGCGATACCCCTTCTCCCCTCAACAACTGATCAACCGCGTAGCTTGGCTCCTACCAGTACCTGACGGAGAGATACTGCAAGCTAATGATTTCACCTTCAACGTCAAGCGGCACGCTGTCATACGTGGGGATCGCGAAAGCCACCTCACCCCTAAACAAGCACGCTTACTAGAAATCTTCATGCGTCATCCCGGCGAAGTACTGGCCCGAACCTTCCTGATGAGACAAGTTTGGGATACTGATTACACAGATGACACCAGAACCCTAGATGTCCACATCCATTGGGTGCGCAAGGCCATCGAAAAAGACACCAGTTCCCCAACCTACCTACACACCGTTCGCGGTGTAGGCTATCGCTTCGAAGAGGCCCAAACTAAGGAATCCCCCCTCACGCAGGAAGAACTTTCGTAACCCCAGTCAGTCTCGCAGCAAGCGACAGACCCGAACTTGGGCTGTGACAGCGTGAAGCTCTGTTCTCAGGGTCTTCGGAGCGATTAAAAATCGGCGGGTATGGAAAGCGGACCTACATAGCCACAAGATGTAGGGCGAGTTTTCCATACTCGCCTTGGGGTTGATGAGCAACGCCGTAGAATGCCTCTGGAGGGCCTTGGAACTGCTACGATTTCCCTCTCGCATCACTATTTGCTCAAATCTCACTTTATGGTACAATTCATCAGCTTTGGTAAAACACACGCCACCTGACCGACGAGGCCGTGCCAGGAACAGCCAGCCTGGTCCCTTGGCGGAGAGATGGAGGCGGAGGAAAAAAACGGTAAAGGAGGTTCCCCAATGGCTGTTGTTTCTATGAAAGCGCTCCTGGAAACAGGAGTGCACTTCGGTCACCGCACCCGGCGATGGCATCCTAAGATGGCCCCTTACATCTTCACTGAGCGAAAAGGGGTGCACATCATCAATCTACAAAAGACCATCGCTGCCCTTGAAGAAACTTACGAATTAGTCCAAGATACGGTTGCCGCCGGCGGGACAATACTTTTCGTAGGCACTAAGCGCCAGGCCCAGGCGACAATCGCCCACGAAGCAGAACGCTGTAGAATGCCCTACGTCAATTTGCGCTGGCTAGGTGGCACATTAACTAACTGGCGCACTATTCGACAGCGCATCGACTACTTGCACACGCTAGAAGCGCGCCGAGATCGGGGCGACTTTGATCTCTTAACGAAAAAAGAGGCGCTGGAAAAAGAGCGAGAAATCGAGAAGTTGAATACAAGATTGGGAGGCATCAAGGAGATGCGTGAACTCCCAGACTTGCTCTTTGTCGTAGATATTCAGCGCGAAGCGACAGCGGTGGCAGAAGCCGACAATTTAGGTATCCCCATCATCGCGATGGTAGACACAAACTGCAATCCCGATATGATAGACTATGTGATACCCTCCAATGATGATGCCATCCGCGCCATTCGGCTGATCACAGCAACTATAGCCGACGCCGCGCTAGAGGGGCTCGCACAGCAAAAGGCATATGAAGAAGAAATTATGCCGGAGATCGAAGAGTTGAGCGTCGAAGATGAAAAATACCTCAGCGCTGCTACCTTGGCCCGCCTCAAGGAGCTATCCTTTGAGGGAAAAGAAGAAGCTGAGGAAAACGAAGAGGCAGGTTAGGGCCCAACCGACGAAAACCTTGTAAATTGAGCAAACCTGGTGAACGATGGTTCTTTTTGAGGTCTGACTCTGCCAGGTTACAGGCTTAGTCAAATTTTTGCACAGTGAGTTTAGTCATTAGAGCGTGATCGTAAGATACTGAAATTGAAGATCCGCTTTTTACAAGAGTGACATCACAAGTTTACATCGAACAAAAAGGAGAATGAACCTTGGAAGTTACTGTATCCATGATCAAGGAATTACGAGAAGCGACCGGTGCTGGCGTGTTGGACTGTCGCAAGGCGCTGGAGGCAGTAAATGGCGATTACGAAAAAGCCGTCACTAGCCTGCGCGAAAAGGGGTTAGCAGAAGCGGCCAAGAAAAGCAGCCGCACAGCCTCTGAAGGGTGTGTTGAAGCCTACGTACACCATGGTGATCGCATCGGAGTGATGCTAGAGCTGAACTGCGAGACCGATTTCGTCGCCCGTACCGATGAATTCAAAGACCTAGCGCACGAGCTAGCGCTCCATATCGCATTCGCTGCCCCAAGATACCTCACTCGTGAGGATGTACCCGAAGAAGTTCTCGAAGCTGAACAAGCCATCTATCACAGGCAAGCGCTGGAAGAGGGCAAGCCAGAGCATATTGTGGAGCGTATAGTCGAGGGCCGCACGGATAAGTTCTACGAACAGATCTGTCTAATGGAACAGCCATTTGTCAAGGACAATGACATCACCGTCCAGGATTTGATCAATGACGCTGTCCTAAAGCTTGGCGAGAACATTGTCCTAAGCCGTTTCGCACGTTACGAAGTCGGAGATGACACGCAATAGCCTCAAAGATCCCAATTGACACATAGGTCGAACAGACAATCCGAATCCACGTGCTGTTTCTGAGGCAGAAAAAGATTATGAGCACTGCAAAATATAGACGAGTTCTACTCAAAATAGGCGGTGAATCGCTAGCAGAGCCTAACGGCTTCGGCATCAGCCCTCACATGGCAGAGGAAGTCGCCGCCAAAATCCAGAACGTACACAACCTAGAAGCTGAAATCGCTATCGTCCTTGGTGCAGGCAATATTTGGCGTGGGCGTGATGGACTTGCACACGGTATGGATCGGGCCACAGCGGACCATATGGGGATGCTGGCGACGGTGATGAATGCCCTAGCCCTGGCCGATGCTTTGGAACGATTAGGTAGCACCATTCGTGTGCAGACTGCCATTGAAATGAGGGCTATCGCCGAGCCCTACATAAGGCTGCGAGCGATCCGCCATCTGGAAAAAGGACGCATCATAATCATCGGCGGGGGCACAGGCAATCCTTACTTTACCACAGATACAGCCGCAGCGCTTAGAGCGATGGAAATTGACGCTGATTTGCTGATCAAAGCTACAAAGGTAGATGGGGTTTACGCCGAAGACCCTCACGAAAACCCAGACGCTGAACGGTTTGGACATCTCGCCTATATGAAAGCGCTCGAAATGCGCGTGGGCGTGATGGATGCTACAGCAATATCCCTTTGCATGGAAAATGATCTCCCCATCATCGTACTCAATATGTGGCAGCCACATAGCTTGGAGCAAGCAATTCTGGGAGAACCGATTGGCACATTGATCTCTAGATAACGGCTATGACTATGGATAAAGAATTACTAAAAGAGACAGAGAATCGTATGCGCAAAACGGTCGAGATACTGATGTCTGATCTCCGCACCGTTCGCACCGGACGGGCCACGCCGGCTCTAGTAGAACAGGTGATGGTAGATTACTACGGTACACCGACGCCACTCAACCAACTGGCCGTCATATCTGCGCCAGAGCCGAGCCTGCTCACAGTCCGCCCCTACGACCCTCAATCGCTGGAGGACATCGAGCGCGCAATACTCAAGTCTGACGTCGGTCTAACACCCTCCAACGATGGTCGCATCATCCGCCTTCCCATCCCAAGATTGACAGAGGAAAGAAGGGTGGACCTCACAAAGAAGGTACGTCAACGTGTAGAGGAAGGAAAGGTAAGCCTCAGGAATATCCGACGTGACGCACTGGATGATCTACGCGAATTAGAAAACGAGAAGCTGATCTCTGAGGATGCTTTCTATCGCAGCAAAGATAAGCTCCAGGACATAACAGATCGCCACACTGAAGAGATGGATAAAATCAGTGACCGCAAGCAACGGGAGATCATGGAAAGCTAGACCGTTCCAGAAAAGAAATTCCCCAAATGACTAATTTTCTAGTGAAAAGCTTCACTTTTGGGCGAGTTCAGTTTTATTCTGGAGGTTCCCTAGCACTAACCTGATATTCCCTCACATCCGTCAATCCACGAATCATGCCCTCTGGCAAAACACAGGACAATCAGCGTTATCCCCCTCTAGAGAAAGTACCGGAGCACGTCGGTATCATTATGGACGGTAACGGGCGCTGGGCTAGAAGGCGTGGGTTACCTCGGCTGGCCGGACACCGAGCAGGAACTGAAAATTTGCGCAGGGTACTCCGCGCAGCAGTCGAATTTGGGGTTTCGGTCCTCACCATCTATGCCTTCTCGACAGAAAATTGGGAGCGACCAGAGAGAGAGGTTAAGGGCCTGCTGTCTATCCTAGAACAGGTGATCGACCGAGAACTGTCTAGACTAAATGAGCAAGGTGTTCAGTTGCGTCACATCGGTCGTCTGGAGCGGATTTCCCCAGAGTTGCAGCAAAAGGTCAAACACGCCATCGAATTGACTCAAGATAACCAACGCTTAATTCTCAACGTGGCCTTCAACTATGGCGGTCGAGCCGAGATTGTAGATGCAATAAGGGACATCATCACTGACAAGGTCCCGGCTGATCAGGTGGATGAAGAACTTGTTAGCCAATATCTTTACACAGCCGGGATACCCGACCCCGATATGATCATTCGCACCAGTGGAGAGATGAGGATTAGCAACTTCCTCATCTGGCAAGGAGCATACGCAGAGTTTTATACAACCCCCACGCTGTGGCCCGATTTTGACAAAGATGAGTTCTACAAGGCGCTGAAGGACTACAAAAAGCGCGAACGCCGTTTTGGGATACTCCCTTAGACCATTCCAGTGATTCGTCCATTCGAAGTGACTGATTCCCCCCAAGGGAATTTAAGCTTGGGCGATATACTTTTCGGGCCTCCTTTAGAAAATCAAACAGCGCGAATAGCTTCCCACATCAATTCTCAGTGCGATGGGTTCAAAGAATGCTTCGCAGGTTGTCTCCGTTTAATACTCCTGAAGCGCAGGCTCTATGAACAAGCTTAGATTGCGGCTTCTTTAGCGGGCCGAGTTACCATACCGGCGTGGCAACAGTTTAGAAGCTGCCTATGCCATCTTGAAAAGTCCAAGAGTTTAGAGAATCTAGGATCCTCACTTGTTTGAAAGCTCACATTCCGCACCTATCACTCAAGATGAATGCTTGTCCACGTCTATATGCAACCGGTTGCAGCCATGAATGCTCGTTACGATCACTATCAAAGTGCTTCGGCGTCGTGTTAAACTCACGTCTTATCACCGCTGTAATTCTAATCCCAATCGCCATTGTGTGTATCTGCATGGGCGATTGGCTGTTACTAGCTCTGGTAACACTGCTACTGACACTGGCAGTAGTTGAGTTTTGTCGTCTAGTAGCTCGCAACGGTTTCAGACCAACGACCGCCCTCAGCATTGGCCTTACGTGGATTCTACTACTAGATGCTCAATTCCCAACTTTAAGCTTGCTACAACCCGGCTTAGCCGTGATCTTACTCGGTTCCTTAGCGTGGTATGTGTTCCACCATCAACGCTATCAAGTTACAGATTGGACACTAACCATAACGGGAGGACTTTACCTAGGATTGTGTGGGGCTCACTTGATTGCCCTACGCCAGATGCCGAATGACGGACTAGGATGGACTCTGATAGTGATAGCAGCCACTGCATTCGTAGACAGCGGGGCCTACTTCGTCGGATCGGCTTGGGGACAGCATAAGCTATCCCACACCCTGAGCTCAGGTAAAACCTGGGAAGGATACATCGGCGGTGTAATCGTCGGCACGTTAGCAACCACCTTATGGAGCTTACTATGGCATGCACACTTTGGGCCAAGCACACCCATCGGAGGCAAACATGGCCTCTTTTTAGGTTTATTCATCGCTACATTGACACCACTGGGCGATCTCTCTATCTCTATGATCAAGCGTCAAGTTGGAGCGAAAGACAGCGGTCACCTGTTCCCTGGTCACGGCGGTGCTCTAGATCGAGTGGATAGCATGTTATGGGCAGCGGTAATCGGTTATTACTATGTCCTATGGTTCACAATCTGAAACTGCCATCTTTATGGAAAAGCTCGCAAACGATCTCAACGAACAAAGTGAAAATTTGAGTAAAGTGAGAGGAGGCCAAGATGAATGAAAGAGAACGACTGGTGCGCGATATATACCACAAAGGAGTCATCTTTTGCAAACCTGAAACTCCCCTTCAGGAAGTAGTTCGAGTGATGGCAGATACAGAGATCCATGCCATCATGGTAGCCGAAAGAGAAGGGGCACCTCCTGTGGGAGTAGTATCCCATACAGATACCATCTCTCACTATGGCGAGGATTTAACGGCCTTTCAAGCCCGTGATGTGATGACTCCTGAAGTCATCAGCATATCGGAGAACGCCACAGTGGAGGAAGCAGCCCAAAAGTTATTGGAGAGCCACATTCACCGCTTGCTAGTGGTGGATAAAAATGATAAGCCCTTGGGGATTCTTTCGACGACTGATATCGTTCGTGAAATGCGCGGCGCTCGATGGGTATGGTATCTTGATTGAGACAAATCAAATCGGACAAGATCAGGAAAAACAAGCAACATACACAGGAGAAACTTATGGTTGACCAAATCATCACTATTGAAAGACACATCATCGAGCAAGAGAGAGAACATCCAGAAGCGACCGGGGTATTTTCCAGCTTGCTATACGACATGGCTCTGACTGGTAAAATAATTTCCCGCGAAGCTACCCGTGCCGGACTAGTCGACATTCTAGGCAAAGCCGGGGAAGTCAACGTTCAAGGCGAGGAGCAGATGAAACTTGATGTCTTGGCCAATGAGGTCATCATTCGCATGAATTCCTACACTGGTCGACTAGCCATAATGGCCTCTGAGGAACGCGAAGGTATCATACCAATTACCCAAAAGTACAAGACAGGTAAGTATGTACTCGTCTTCGATCCTCTTGATGGATCATCCAACATCGACGTCAACGCTACCATCGGCACAATATTCGCCATTTATCAACGAGTGAGCACAAGTGGACCAGGGAATGAAGAGGACTGTTTACAAAAAGGGTCAGCAATGACCGCTGCTGGCTACATCATCTACGGCTCTAGCACTATGATGGTCTATACAACAGGGAAAGGGGTACATGGCTTCACCCTAGATCCCAGCCTAGGAGAGTTTTTGCTCTCTCACCCCGACATCAAAATTCCCGAAGAGGCCAAGTACTACAGCACCAACCAAGCATACGAGCAATACTGGAGCGAGGGCGTTCGACGCTACACCCATTGGCTACAAGGACGCGACGAAAGTAATAAGCGCAAAATGCTCTCCAGTCGGTATATTGGCGCACTGGTGGCCGACTTTCACCGTAACTTGTTAGAAGGAGGGATATTCTATTATCCAGCCGATCCAAGAAGACCAGAAGGTAAATTGCGCTTGATTTACGAAGCCAATCCTTTAGCCTTCATCGCCAAACAAGCTGGCGGATATGCTTCAGACGGGCATCAGAACCTCCTCGATGTAAAGCCACATGATTTGCACCAACGCACCCCGCTTTTTGTCGGTAATCAAGAGCTAGTTAAAAAAGCAGAAGAGTACATCGCCAAATATGACAAAGGGTAACTGCTAAGCTACATTCAAATCACCAGATCCAACTCAAGCAGTTACAATGGAAGAAAGTTTTGAAAAAATAGGAGAAAGGAACGTGAACTCAGAAATCAACATAGCAGATATGCAAGCCAAGACGCTGACGGAGCTACGCGATTTGGCTCGAGATTGGGACGTGTCCGGTTATAGCCGTTTGAACAAAGACGACTTGATCATCCGCCTATTACAGGCTAAGACAGAACAAGAGGGGTTGATCTTCGGTGGCGGCGTGCTGGACATAATCGATGAGAATAAGGGTTATTTGCGCCCTGAAAAGTATAAGCCGGGGCCGAACGACATCTATGTCTCACAATCCCAGATCAGACGCTTTGGGTTGCGCACGGGCGATCTGGTGATCGGGCAGATAAGGCCGCCCAAGGAGAATGAGAGGTACTACAGCCTCCTGCGCGTCGAGGCAGTCAATAGCGATGATCCAGAAATTGCCAAGCACCGTCCCCACTTCGAGTCGCTGACGCCAATATTTCCCGATGAACCGTTCATACTGGACGGAGATTTAACGACACGATTGCTGAGCATGATCGCGCCGATCGGGAAGGGACAACGTGGCCTCATCGTATCTCCACCGAAAGCGGGCAAAACCACTGTGCTCAAGCGCATAGCCAACGGCATAACGACCAATCACCCGGAAATTTATCTGATGGTGGCGCTAATTGGCGAACGACCTGAGGAGGTCACCGATATGGATCGCTCGGTGGATGCCGAAGTGATAAGTTCGACATTCGATGAGCGAGTGAGGAGTCACGCTCAAGTGGCGGAGACAGCCCTAGCACGGGCCAAGCGGTTGGTAGAAAAACAAGAGGATGTCGTCATTCTTCTAGACAGCATCACCCGACTCTCACGAGCTTACAACTTGGTGGTGCAGCCTAGTGGTCGTACCCTCTCTGGCGGGCTTGATCCCGGCGCGCTCTATCCCCCCAAGCACTTCTTTGGTGCAGCCCGCAACATTGAGGAGGGAGGCAGTCTGACCATTATTGCCACATGTCTGATAGACACAGGTAGCAGGATGGACGATATGATCTACGAGGAGTTCAAGGGTACTGGCAACATGGAGCTCCACTTGAGCCGCTTGTTGCAAGAACGCCGTATCTTCCCTGCTTTCGACATCGAGCGTTCGGGCACACGTCGAGAGGAATTGCTGCTAGATGAGAATACACAGCAGAAGGTGTGGATGATGCGACAGCGCTTCTTGGATTCGCAAAGCTCCGGCTACAGCAGGGGCCAAGCAATGCAAGAGTTACTCAGTGTCCTCAAACGAACTCAGAGCAACGAGGATTTCCTCAACCTGTTCGTGCAAATTTGAAAAAGAGAGAGAGGAGTGAAATAAGGGAAAGAGAGCATTAAAAATTGCTCTAGCCCATCTTCAACGGGCGGACCGAAACGGGTCTCGGAGCAAGTTTTTCAATGATCTCGAAACTAGAAAGCCGAGTGAGCGGCCTGACCCCAGAACCTAACGGAGACCCCTAAGAAATCTACTTGTCGCTGTTGAAACCTGTCGGGGCCGCTCCAACATAACCATATGCCCAGCGCCTTCAAGGATCAAGCATTGAGCGCTGGGGATGTGCTCGGCTAAAAAGTGCGCATACTTGACCGACGTGAGTTGATCCGCTGTACCGCCGATGACCAAGGTGGGAACGCTGATCTCCCCCAACCTCTCCATCACGTTGAAGCGATCACATGCCACAAAATCTTTCTTCAGCACAGCGGGCCCCGCATCCAAAAGCGCTTGCCGCCCCAGTTCAATCAAATCCGGGCCTGTCTCCGGAGACCAAGCTAACCGCGTGATAATCCCTACAGTCTCCTCAAAGTCATCACAGATTCCCCGGAGAATGAATGGAGCTACACGCAGCCGTGCTCCAGTCGCCATCAGCACTAGCCCGGTCAGTCGGGCCGGTGATTCCAAGGCCAATTTTTGGGCTATGGCTCCGCCCATAGAATGCCCCACGATGATAGCACGCTCGACATCAAGCGTGCTTAGAAAAGCAGAGACTGCATCCGCGTAGCCTGCGATGGTATCACGACCAAGGCCGTCCGAACGCCCATGACCTGGCAGATCAAGCGCGTAAACCGTAGCGCCAGGTAAACGACGTAGTTCTGGCGGCCAATGCAAGCGATTGCCTCCAGCCCCATGCACGAGCACCAACGCAGGATAGCCTGTTTCTGCTCGGCTCAGGCTATAGAAAAGGTTCCCATCGGCTATTTCCGCATATGGCATGCCTTCATCATCCTTCCCCATCCTCTATATCAGCCGTTAGGAAGAGTGTTCATTTTCTTCCCTTGAAGCGCGAGCCGCATCGCCTTGCGGTCGTCCCAAGGATATTCAGTGGCACCGAAACACATGCTTTGTTCATGTCCTTTTCCACAAGCGATGACAACATCACCATTCTCCGCTATACTACACGCCTTCAGGAGTGCTTCTCCCCGATCCGGAACACGGAATAGGTTCACTCCCTCACGCTTACCCGTTTCCTCAGCAGCAGAGACGACGAGCTTGATAATCTCATCCAGGCTTTCGGTGCGCGGATCCTCGGCAGTGATAATCACTACATCGGCCAACTGTCCAGCAATTCGCCCCATCATAGGGCGCTTCTCCCGATCTCTCAAGCCCGCACAGCCGAAGACGACAATCACACGCCCAGTCGTCATCCCCTGTGCTGTTTGCAGCGCTTGCGCCAGCGCGTTGGGTGTATGCGCGAAATCGACGAGGGCCAGGAAATTCTGACCCTCCTCAATACGCTCCATCCGCCCAGGAACGCTGCGCAAAGCGGCGATCCCCTCCGCAACATCCTCCAAGGAAAGGCCTATAGCCACACCGATAGTCGCTGCAGCCAGAGCATTGCTCACATTGTAGGCCCCCACCAGATGTGTCTCTACATCTATCTCGCCTGCAGGGGTGACCAGTATAAATCTAGTCCGGTCAGGAGCGAAGCGGATTTCACGAGCAGTCACATCGGCCTCACTCTCTATGGCATAGAAAAGTTGTCGATCAACCGGAATGGCGCTCATGAAAGAGAAGGAATCATCGTCTCGATTGAGGACCGCAACCTTTGGCACACCTCGCTTACGAAAAGAGCTAGTCAGCCCTTCAAAGAGACGGGCCTTGGCTCGTCGATAGGCATCCAGAGAATGGTGAAAATCAAGGTGCTCATGGGTGATATTGGTCAAAGCAGCCACGTCGAAATCACAACCTGCCACCCGATGTTGAGCCAGCCCATGCGATGTAACCTCCAGCACAGCGTGTGTGGCGCCAGCCTTTAACATACGGGCTAGATATCGCTGGACATCAGGGGGATCGGGGGTTGTTGTGTGAAGTCCAGTATCGACCTCTTCCCCATCGATGCGCGCGCTAACGGTGCTAAGCATCCCTACGTTGATGCCCGCAGTGCGCAGAATAGCGTGGACAAAGTTGACTGTGGTAGTCTTACCATCCGTGCCTGTGACACCGATGAGTATCATTTTACGGGAGGGGAAATCGCGCCAAGCAGCAGACAACCAACCCCAAGCTTCCCGCGCATCAGAAACACGGACGTAAGGAATGGAACGAGGGAAGCCCTGCAGATCGTCGGGGCAGCGCGTGCCAACGATGGCAACCGCGCCCTTCGCCACAGCTTCAGTGATGAAGCGATGACCGTCCACGGTGAGGCCGGGGATGGCGACAAAAAGATCGCCAGGTTGCACTTGGCGCGAGTCGGCGGCTATGCCTCGTACCTGGGCCTCACTGCTGACGCGATTCAGGACAGTGGGTAAGGCCTCGAGCAGGCGGCTCAGTTTCACTTCTTCGTTCTCGCTCACCTATCCCGTCAAATAGCCCACGGCGATGCTCTGAGAAGAGGGATGCACTCCAGCGCGAAAGTGGTAAGGCTACGTCAAGATTGATCTCGGCCGAGGAGTTGATCGAGCAGTTGAAAAAGGCGTTTCAACTGTCGGGGCTTGATGGAACCCAGGCGTGCCCCGAGACGCCGCCGGTCGATGGCACGTGTCTGAAAGACGAGTGCCACCGATGTGGACACCAGACTGTTCTGTTTGTCAGGTTCGATGACCAGGGTGCTGGGAAACCTGGAGGCCGCCAATTGAGAGGTCAGGGGGATGATTAAGACGGTGGGGAGAGGCCCGCCGGTCACAGGATCTTGAATGACGATGGTCGGCCGGCTGCCGGCCTGTTCTCGACCTTCGGCCATAGGCAATTGCACGAGATAAACGTCGCCTTGGCGCATCAGCTTGATGACTCCAGATCCCGTTCAAAGTCCCAGAAAGCTTCGTCGCTGAGGGCATCCCATGCCGCCAGCTCAGCGTTCAAATCAGGCGCCGCAGAAGGGACGTAGGCAGAAAGGGCATCCAAGATGACTGCATTGGTGTCGCGCTGCATCTCCATCGCCGCTGCTTCGAGTTGGCTGTATAATCTTTCAGGCATATTCAGTATGATCTCGCGAGTAGTCATACGGATCCTCCTTTTTTCGGCTTTCCACTGCCGGACGTTTTTGCAGGAAAGGCGGGAGGAAGCACCTTGCCGGAGGCCGCCCGACTATGGAGCTTCCGCCCGACAAATGCTGAAGTGCCCCGGTCAGGACGAATCGCGCCTGGCCCATTAACAGACAAGAGCAGCCCACACATCAGTGCGAACTACTCTTGCTATGCTTGTCCCTATGACTTTTCTGCTTACGCCAACGACCCTCGCAGCTTCTCCAGCTGTCCTATGACGCTGCCGCCCACCACCCGCTCGCCCACGCGCACCACCAGCCCGCTGTCATTTGCCATTGGCTCATTGGTCATTACCTATGCCTGTTCCTCTTCCCCGAAGACAAATAGACGTTTGGCCAGACTGGCGACCACGCCTACAACGAGAGCCAGGCCCAAGAGAAACACCTCAAGTTCCAAACCTGACTCGATTCCCAGGTCGGACAGATCAACAAGCTGCGCCCCCCAACGGATGGGGACGCTGGCGACGATACCCCAGAATGCTCTTCGAAAATCTGACTGTCCACGTCCAATAATCCCTTCAAGGTACAGCATCTGGACGAGCAGAAGGCCGGGAGCGAAAAAGAGGACGGCGTTCGCCAATTCAGGAATTTGTGGCATACGACTACTCCTTTTCACCTGTCTCTTGGAGTTCCAGAGCAGGCGATTTCTGCTCTTCAACAGCGGTCCGCAACCGCTCGCGGAGGGCGTCCAACCTGCCAGCCACGCTGCCGTCGAAGACCTGGTCTTTGGCCCTGACCACCAAGCCGCCGATGAGTGACGGGTCAACCTCCACGCGCAGGACGAACTCCTGGCCGAAGCGTTCTCGCAGGCGCCGCTTGAGCTGCCTGCGCTCTTCCTCAGTGAGCGGAACTGCACTGCGAACCCATGCCACCATCCCGGCAGCCTGAGCCTGCTGTTGCGACAACCGCTCAAACTCGACGGCCCAGAAGATCGTCGCCACCAGCGGCATCGCTATACCCGGCTCATGCTTGGCCACCCTCTCAAACTCACTGGTAAGCGCTTTCAAGGTCGCAGCTTGCTCCGGCGATATCAAATTCCGACGCCGCAGCCGATCAGCGACTGTTTGCAGGTCATCTTCCCACGGCTTAGCCGGATTGCGGTTATCATTCATTGGATTCCACCCAGCGCATCTGTCTCGCTCAGGAAGCGATCAATCAGCCGGTGTTGCACCTCCTCGTCTATCCCTTCGTCGACGACCTTGCGAGTGGCGGCCATCACCAGGCTGGCGACCTGGCTTTGCATATCGGCCATAATCTCCCGACGTTCGGCCTCGAAAGCTGCTTGTCTTTCCGCCACGATGCGGCGCGCCTCTTCCTCTGCCTCCTCACGCGCCTGGCTTATCATCTCCGCTTGAAGCTGCTCGGCCTCTTCCTTTGCCTCGCTGATGATAGCTTCTCGCTCTCGCTCAATCTTCTCCATGCGCTCCTGGTAGATCCTCTCCGCTTCCCACGCCTTTTCTTGCGCGCGATCAGCTTCCTCCAGGCCCTCCTGGATTCTCTGCCTGCGATCCTCCATCATTTCCAGGAAACGATCGAAGAGCAGGGAACGGAGCACAAAGAACAGGATGACGACGTTGACGACTTGGGCGATCAGAACATACAGGTTGATTCCTAGGGCTTCCAAGAAATCGCCTCCTTTCTGATTCCTAGCTGTTCTTACTCCACAAACTTAATGGCCAGAGCGACGACTAAGGAATAGATAGCGATCGCCTCGCTCAGGGCCAACGCGAGGATCAGGTTGGCGCTGATCGGTTCGCCGGCCTCCGGATTGCGCCCCAACGATCGCATAGCCTCGGTCGAGAAGCGACCGATCATCGCAGCCGGTGTTATTGCCCCCAACACGATTGTCAGCGCTGCTATCAGATTCTTGTCCATACTTGTCCTCCTTGTTTGTTCATGTGATGTACAATGGGTGTCGAGTCCATACTTGTCCTCCTTGCTTGTTCATATGATGTCCAATGGGTGTCGAATCCACAACTTTGCCCTGAGATCGATCATACTAACAGTGGTCCTCGTGAGCGCACGCATGCCTTACGAAGACTAGAGACAAGGTCGCAAAGATCAGAGCTTGAATGTAACCAACAAACAGCTCCAGTGCCAAGAACGGCAAAGGAGCGAAGTAGGGAAGCAGCATAGAAATCACAATCAGCAACACCTCACCAGCAAAGATGTTACCGAAAAGACGGAAGGAAAAGGAGAGCAGCTTGGTCAACTCATCAAGTATCTCCAGGAACCCGATGAATAGGTCGATTATCAGCATGAGGGGGTTACGCGATCGCCTTCCCTTCAGCGCGTCCACAATTCCACCCACTCTGATGAATCGGTTGAAGTAGGGCAAGAAGCCGCGTTCCTTGACACCGTAGATCTGGGTAGCGACCACCGAAAAAATCGCCAGGGCGACAGTTGTGTTCAGATCGGTGTTGGCTGGACGCAACAAAGGAACAAACTCCCTTTCACCGTGGTGCTCCATCAGCAGACCAACGGAACCGAAGAACGGCAACAAACCCATCCAGTTGGCGAGGAGGATGAAGAAAAAAACGGTACCACTAAGGGGAAGGAAAAGCTCCGCTCTATTGGGGGCCCTGACTCGGGCTACGCCGTCATAGAACATCTCAATGGCTGTCTCGACCAGGTTCTGAAAGCCAGTTGGCACAAGGCTCATCCTCCTGGTGGCAAGCCACGCCACCAAGATGATAAACACCATACAGATCCAGGTGGTCAAAAGAGAGTTGGTGACGGGCAAGGGCCCGATGTGAAACAGGGTCTCAGCTGCCATCGAGATGTGCGGTAGCTCACGCACGAATTCCATTACAAATCCTCCTCTTGATCTCCCTTCGTCGTTCGTTTCAGGAATGCAGAAGACAGACGCCATGCGCCCACCAATCCCGTCACAGCTCCCAGCAGCGTCAGAGTCAAGGTCACCCAGGGACGAGTGTCCAATCGGCTGTCCATCCGCAGACCCAGGAAGAGGCCGACCAGCAGCGGGGTGATGACCACCAGCCCCATCTGAGCGACGAAGACCAGGGAACGCAGGGGTTCTCCCCACTCGACCTCCTGACCGGCTGCCAGGTTTGCGACCACCGGAACCATCGCACGGTAGCAGCCGATCATGGCCACCAGCATACCCAGTCCCAACAGGAGCAATGTAGCCCAGGGGCTGATCCCCAGCTTACGGTCAATCCACAGTCCCAGGAACAGGCCACCCAGCACCGCCACTACCACCACACCAGCGATGCGGATACCTAGCCCTAGAGAGCGGAAGATGACGATTTGAAGTTCATTCCCTTGCTGATCTCCAAGTTTCATAGCCGAAGAGAATTATAGCACACTCTATGAATGAGGTCAAATCACGTTTGGCGAAGACAGACATTTTGAAAGGGTTGCGTATGTGAGGATAAGCATTAGAATGAACCCTCGCTCGCCCTCGGCAAGATCTTGTTTGCCCGGCTGGGGAGGTCAGCCATATGGTCTGAGCGCAGTTGGACCCGCAAGCGAATCATGGTACAATGACATAGGCTCGAATCGGGCGCACACTTTCTACTGATGCGCCGTTAATTGCGATAGGAGACTCGTTGACTTGAAGACGTTGGTACTGGGAATGGGGAACACGATCCTGCGCGACGACGGCATCGGGATTTACGTCGTTCGCGAGGCGGCCGAACGTCCCCAGGAAGAGAATGTGGACTTCAGCGAAGCAAGCGTGGGGGGCCTCCGCATACTCGACGTCATTGAGGGCTACCAACGAGTCGTTATGGTAGACGCGATCCAGACGCGTAGCGGTCAGCCCGGCGATATCTACCGCTTAACTCCGCAGGACCTCAAGCTCTCCCTACACGCGGGATCATCGCACGACGTATCCCTGCCCGGGGCGCTTGCGCTGGGTCGGGCAATGGGATGGACGCTACCCGACGACGAGAATTTCGTCATTATCGCCATCGAGGTGGAGGACCCCTTCACCTTCGGCGAGGAATGTACTTCGGCGGTTGAGAAGGCGGTCCCTCGTGCCGTGGACGCAGTCCTCGCTGAGGTGAAGAAGGGGACAGACGACGCGTCGCTCTAATCACTCCTCGAGGCCCAAGAGCGTTTTCGCTCCGGCAAGGACCTTTAGCAGATCGCGTCGCTTTAGCGCTCGCTTGCTGTCAATCTCGACCATACCAGCCCTATCATCGGCCAACTTGGTCAGCGCCTCGATCCACGTTCCACTCTGGACCGGATGATGCCGCACGCGCCACCGTTCCACCCAGATCGGCAGCTCGTCGCGGTTCGTGATCTTCCGATGGGTCACCGTCTTGCTCACCCCCTGGGACTCGACCGTTATGTCGTACTCTTCATACGACGGCTTGATTGGGCACACCTGTACGCAAGCACCGCACTTGATGCAGTAGTAGTCAGCTAGGACCAGTTCCCCGCTATCCTCGTCGATGGACAGCGCGCGCGTCGGGCAGATGTCGGCGCAGGCGAGGCATCCCTCCACACATCGTTCGCGATGCAGCTCTACCTGGCCTGACCAGGCCTGCGTGACCTCAAAGGCGCCATCGCTGGCGACCTCGCACTGACGGCAGCGGATGCAGTGCTCGTCATCGACCACCAGCGTTTCTTCCTCTTCGTCGTAACTGATCACATCGGTGGGGCAGTTGTCGATAACGAGATCTTTCCTGCTCCAATCAAACTTATCCTCGTGGAAAGTGGTCGACTCGATCAACTCCGGGAACGCCTCGTGCACCAACACCGGATTCTCGCGCTCCCCGTTGATGGTCAGGGTGATAGCATCCTTCGGGCAGATGACCTCGCACATGCCGCAGAACACACACGCCTCCGCGTCGATGTCCACAGCCGGCTTCTTCGCCATCCGACCATCCTCGATTTCCCCCGGCACGTGCTCGACGGCTTCCTTGGGGCAGACCAAAGGCCCCAGCTCACAACCCACGCACCGCTCCAGGTCCCATTCCATCCTATACTGGCGCGTGACCATGGCGCGTTTGAGCGTGATCGCACACTCACTGGTCTGCTTCCTCGTTCTTCCTCGTCTAGCCATACCCTCTCCTAGTCCCGACGGATCTCCTGTACCAATTCCCGCTCTTCGTTGTAGAGCCGCACAATCATCGGCATCTGACCCGGCAAAGCATGGGTTGCACAGCCAAAGCATGGATCGTATGCTCGCAACGCCATCTCAATCTTGTTCAGTAGACCGTCGTCGACAAGCTGTCCGGCGCGCACCAGATCCTGAGCCGCCTTCTTGATCGACATGCTGATGGCAGCATAGTTGTTGGTCGTGCCGACGATCAGATTGACCTGCTCAAGCAGCCCGTTTTCGTCGGTGACGTAATGATGAGTCAGCGTGCCCCGCGGGGCTTCAACGATGCCCACACCCTCGTCCGGTGTTTCAGTCGGGATTGCCCGAATCTCCTCGCTGGTGATCTCCGGGTCTTCAGCTAGCTCCAGAGTTCGCTCGGCGGCGTACAGCAGCTCAATCAGCCTTGCCCAGTGGGTAGCCAACGTCGCATGTACCGGTTTGCCGTCCAGCGTGTCGTAGAAACGCTCGTATTCGGCCTGAGCCTTAGACGTCGCCATGCCGTCGGCCGTGTTGAGCCGGCTCAAGGGCGAGGCCCGATAGACGCCGCTCTCGGGGCCATCGACGAACCCCTTCCACCCTACCTGCTTCAGATATGGGAACTTCAAGTAAGTCCACGGCTCGACGTGCTCCGCCACCACGTCCAGGTATTCGTGCGCGCTGTACTTAAGGAGTTCCTTGCCGTCCGGACCGACCACGCGCACCTGACCGTCGTAGAAGTTGACCTGGTTGTTCTCGTCCACCAGGCCCATGTAGTAGGTCTCGTGGGCAAGCGCATCGCTCAGGATCATGTCGACATAGGCCTGGTTCTGTAACACCACCTCGTCGAACAACTGGAGGGAGAACAGCGCCGTTTCAATGGAGCGCTCGGCGATCTCAACAATGCGCTTTCGCTCGTCCTCAGTGATGGGCTTACTCATCCCGCCCGGGATGCAGCTGGCGGAATGGATGTAGCGGCCGGCCACGATACTCGCGATCTCGTGATTCTCCTGCAGAAGTTGAACGACACGTGCCCCCGTATCCTGGCCCACTTTCCGCACCACGCCCAGCAGGTTGCGCTCGGCCTTCGGTGCGTCGGGACCGACGACGAAATCGGGTGCCGCCAGCGCGTAGAAGTGAGTAGCGTGATCGGCGACGAAGAAAGACGCGTACAGCAGCTCGCGCAGCTTCTTGGCCGCTGGCGGTGGATCGACGTGGTACACGGCGTCGCCTGCCTTGGCGGCCGCGACGTGGTGGGCGATTGGACACACACCGCAGATGCGCTGCGTGATGCGCGGCATCTCCTCCACCGGCCGGCCCTCGCAGAACTTCTCGAACCCGCGCAGCTCGGGGACCACCAGATAGGCGTTGACCAGCTCTCCATCCTCGTTGAGGAAGAGATCGATCCGGCCGTGGCCCTCCAGGCGCGTAATCGGGTCTATACTAATCTTTTGGCTCATACTTCATCCTCTTCAGAATTCTTTCCGTACTTCAGCGCATTCAGGAGAGAGTTTGCCAACCCGAACCGGTAGCTGAGCCCGGCCGGGTCAACAACCGTATCCATGATCTGCTGCACGGCTTCTGGTTCGTCGGTATCGATCAACGCTCCGATCGCGCTGAACAACTTCGCCCCCTGATCGACGACCCCCTCCGGCGGACCGTAGCAGCCGCGGCACGGCATGTTGCCGCTGATACAAGGCAGTCCACACCCCGCTCGGGTGACCGGTCCACAGCAGATAACACCCTGCGCCAAGAAACAGACCTCTTGGTCTAGCTCGACCTCGTGCGGTCGCTTCCATTCCTTCACGCGGAATCCGCCCTCTCCCTTCTCTCGAGGACAGACGTCGCAGTTCGTCTTAGCATCGACACCGATAGTGGCCCGCCGCTCCGGCAGCCCCCCATCCAAGACCGTCTGGAAGACGTTCCACACCTGGTCGGCTACCGGCGGACAACCAGGCATAAAGTAGTCCACCTCCACCGTCTGATCCAGCGTCAAGACCTGGTCGTAGAAAGTGGGAATCTCGATCGTGCCCTCTGGCATCTCCACCGACGGAGTGGGGCGGGTCCCACGCGAGTCGTCCAGCGACGAGGCGGTACTGGGGCGTGTCGACCCGTAGACCCGCTCCAGGATCGACTCGGCATCGTAGAAGTTCGCCAGGCCCGGGATCCCTCCGGTGTGGGAGCATGACCCGAAGGACACGAGGACCTTCGACTTCTGGCGGAGCAGGTGGGCGATGTGCTCGTTCTCGCTCGAACGAATCGCCCCGTTGAAGAAGCATACGTCGATCTCGCCGTCCTCCAGCGCCTCGACGTCGCTGTACTTGAAGTCCATCAAACAGGGCCAGAAGACGATGTCGACCTTCTCACCCGTTGCTATGAGCTGCATGCCCAACTCGGTGATCGTGATCTCGCACCCGCCGCAGCTGGCCGCCCAGTAGAATGCGAGTTTGGGCTTTGCTTTCGCCATTACACCGCCCCCTTCCAGGCCACCAGGTGCTCCATCATATGGTCTATCTCGCTCCGGATGCGGCCACGGTCCTGTGTGCCGATCTGTACGAAGCGCACCCGGCCGTCGCCCATATTCATCTGCTCCAACGCCCGATTCAACAGCCCGATCTTGCAGCTGCTGACCATCGTGCCGCGCTGGTAGTGGCACTCATCGGGCGCGCAGCCGCAGACCAGCACTCCGTCGATGTCTGAACCCAGCGCCATAAGCGCCATCTCTGGATCGATGCGTCCAGTACAAGGTATATGCACTACCTGCACGTTCTCAGGGTAACTCTCGAGAAGCGTGACGTCTGCATCTGCTCGGAGGCACCAGTCACACACGAAAGCCACCATGCGTGGCGCACCGTTTCGCCTGGGCACGTCGAGCTGTGCCCGGATTTCCTCGTTCGCTACGCCGGGCCGCGAGATAGCACCCATCGGGCATGCCGCGACGCAGATGCCACATCCCATGCAGGCGTTCGCATCCACCTCGGAGAGACGGTCCATCACACCATCGACTTCCTTCTCCACCAAGTGGGGCGCTTCGTACGGACATGTCATCACGCAGATGGCGCAGCCGGAGCACAGCGACTCGTCCACCGAGACGGTCTCCAGCGGCGACTCATAGCCGGCCTCGACGGCCAGCTGTTTGACCGCGCCGATGACACCCGATATGTGAATTTCCTGCGGGCAAGCTGGATAGCATAGGTCGCAAGCGGAGCAGAGCCACGTTGTTGGGCTCTTGAATGCCTCCTCTTGCATGTCCATGATCACCATACGCAGCAGGCGGCGTGGGTTGTACTCCGGCTCGACCTTCTGTTGAATCATACACTTGCTGACACACGTGCCGCACGAGTAACACATCTCCAGATGCTCTCCACCGGGAATCGCACGGACCTGGTCAGCGAAGGTTTGAGTTTGAGACCTTTGATCTGCCATTAGGCGTTCTCCTACCGTCTTCTGTTGCAAAAGAAGGGACTCTCATGTGGTCCTAGTCCCCGTGAACCTACACGGCTTCCGGCTCTCCCGCCCTGCGCGCCTCCGCGATCTCCTCTGCGAAGTCCGAGGCCTCCTCGACCAACGGCACCTGGCGCATACGCCGAGCTCTCTTCGCCATATCCGGCCGCAATTCCTCGATCTCCTCCAGCAATTCCTCTCTGGTCACGGAATCCAGCACCTCTTGCATCTCGTTGATCACCCGTGCGTACTTGTCACCTTCGGCCGCACTGATCCACTCGACGCGGAAGCGCCCAGGCGTCATACCCATCCTCTCAAACCGCCTCAACAGCCGCTCCGCTCTTCGCGCGCCAACACGCTGCCCGGTGATGTAGTGACAGTCCTGCGGATGGCAGCCGGAGAAGAGAACCGCGCCCGCCCCGAGGCGGAACGCCTCATAGATGAAGTCAGCGTCCATGCGGGCGGAGCACATGACGCGTAGGCCGCGCTCGTTGGACGAGTATTCGAAGTGGCTGACTCCGGCCAGGTCTGCGCCGCCATAGGAACACCAATGGCAGCGGAAGGCCAGGATCTTCTCCTCCGGCTTGTCGGCCAGCAGGGTCTGCATCTGCGCCAGAATCTGAGCATCCGTGAAGTGCAACTGGGTCATCGCGTTATGGGGACACTCTGCCACGCACCCGCCGCAGCCGTGACACTTGGCGGTGATGATGTTGGGCGCCTTTCCCTCTTCGTACTCAATCGCGCCGTACGGGCACGCTCGCACACAGAGGCCGCACTTCTTGCCCTGTGCGCTGATGCAGCGATCCTCCCACACGGCGGCGATCACGGGCTCAATCTCCCACTCATCGGCGTGGACCACTCGTCCGGCTCGGGCAGCCGCACCCGATCCCTGCGACACGCTGGACGGGATGTCCTTCGGCCCCTGACACGCGCCGGCCAGGAACACGCCATCGGTCGGCGTGTCGAGCGGCCGCAGCTTCGGGTGATACTCCATGAACCACCCTCCGGGGCTCTGGGTGATATTGAGCACGGAGCTGATAGAGTCGACGTCAGGCTGAGGCACGGCAGCCTGGTTCAGCATCACCATGTCGTACTCGCTTTCGGTGACCTGGCCCAGGTCTCTATCCTCCGACTCGACAAACAGATTGCGGGTATCGGGATCCTCGGTGATCAGTCCGGGGCGACCCTGGATGAAACGGATGCCCATCTCACGCGCGCGGTTGTAGAACTCCTCGTATCCTTTGGACGGCGTCCGGATATCGATGTAGTAGAGGCTGAGGTCCATATCAGGATAGGCCTGCTTGAGCAGAACGGCGTTCTTGATCGCGTACATGCAGCAAAAGTTGGAGCACGACGGGTTGAACCGTTTGTCGCGCGAGCCTACGCAGTTGATGATGGCCAGGCGCTCCGGCACCTCACCATCGCTGGGCCGCATCAGCTCACCGCCCGTCGGGCCGGCAGAGTTATTGAGCCGTTCCATCTCGATCGACGTGATCACGTTGGGGAAGCGTCCGTAGCCATACTCCGACATCGCCGTGGGATCGAAGTGGTCGAAGCCCGTGGCCACGACAATTGAACCGACGTCCTCCCAGACGAGATCATCCTCCATGCCGAAGTGGATCGCGTCCAGTTCGCCGCACGCCTCAACGCACTTGTAGCATTCGATGCAGGCGTCCATGTCGACGTTGTAGACCAGGGGCACCGATTGGCTCATCGGTACGTCGATTGCTCTGCGGGGGGCCAGGCTCAGCTCGAAGTAGTTGGGCACCTCGATTGGACACACGTCTGCGCATTCGCCGCAGCCGTTGCACCGATCTTCGTAAACGTACCGCGATTTCTCGCGTAGCTGGACCTTGAAATTGCCGACGAATCCTTCGACTCGCTCCACTTCCGTGAACGTTCTTACATCTACCTTCGGGTGACGCGACGCGTCAACCATCTTGGGGGCGAGTATTCATATGCTACAGTCCATCGTGGGAAAGGTCTTGTTCAACTGCGCCATCACCCCTCCGATGGTAGGCTCCTTTTCCACCAAGATCGTCTCGATGCCCTGATCACCCAGATCCAGAGCCGCGCTGATGCCTGCCACGCCACCGCCGATGACCATGGCCCGCTTGGTGACCGGCACCTTGATCATGTCCAACGGTGTCAAAAATCGAGCCTTCGCCACAGCCGCTGCCGTCAGGCTCTTCGCCTTCTCCAGGGCCCCCTCCTCATCGTGACCATGGGCCCACGTGCACTGCTCGCGGATGTTGGCCATCTCCATCAAGAACGGGTTCAGCCCCGCCTCGGCGACGACCGAGCGGAAGGTCGGCTCGTGCATCCGCACGGAGCATGCCGACACGACGACCCGGTTCAGGTCATACTTCTCGATGTCCTCTCTGATGACACTCTGACCGCTGTCTGCACAGGCGTAAGGAGTCTCAACCGCCCGGACCACGCCGGGAAGTGTCGCTGCGTACTCGACCACGGCTTTGGGATCGATAACCCCGGCGATGTTGGAACCGCAGTGACACACGTACACGCCCGTGCGCACTTCTTCGTTTCCGTTATCTCCTGCCATACTGTCCTCCCAATAAAGGAACGTATCGGGTCTGAGGGTGTCGACGTTCAGACCCGCTCTCTACATCTCGGAACTCACAGTGTCAAGCGAGGACGCGCCACCGGAACATCCCGTAATCGCGCTCCCAGTGACACAACCGCGCCCGACGATAGGCTATATCATCCGCGACCTCACCGCCCGAGGACTTCCTCGATCGCCCGCTTGCGCCGCGCCCGCTGAGCTCTCCGATCGGGGATCGTGACCTCGAGCGCCTCCTTCGGACACCACTTGACGCACTGGGGGCCATCCTCCTCGTCCTCACACAGGTCACACATCTCGGCCAGCTTGGTCCGGGGGTTGATGGAGATAGCACCGAAGTCGCAGGCCTCGATACACCACGCGCACCCGTCACAACGTCCTGTGTCCACGCGGATCACGCCAGTATCCGCATCCTGGGTCAAAGCATCGCGGGGACAAGCGATTACGCACGGCGCATCCTCGCACGTGCGGCAGGCCACCGCCGTCATTAGAATCTTGTGCTCACGCACGGTACGGATCCGGCTGCGAAATGTGTTGAATTCGCCTGTCTTGTTGTATGAGCAGACGTACTCGCATATCTGACAGCCGACGCACTTCTCGGCATCACACGCTATATACTCGTGCTTCGAAGTTGAAGGAAGAACCATTACGTTTCTCCTATACACCAATCTCTTCTGCGACGTCTTCCATCCCCAATTCCTCTAATCTCTCCTTTGGGATCAAACCGTCCTCAGTCCAGCCCTTGGCCTCGTAGTAGAGATCCTTGAGGTACTCCAATTCCTCATCGGTCACCACGTGACCGGCCGAGACTCCCTTCGTCATCGGCTCGTGCTGCCACCGATACGGTAGGTGATCATCTTCTCTCGTCCAGCCCTCGCGGATGTTGAAGGCCTTCTTCATCGTGTGGGCCCGCTCGCCAATCAAGTCCACGGCGTCGTAGTCGAAGTCCCAGCCCGTCGTGGCGTTGATCAGATTGGCAATAGCTGGCCAGGCTCCCTCGCGATCCGCTTTTCCGGTGAAGCAGCGACGAATGAACTTACACAGGGGCAGCGTATCATACACGGCTGCGTATTCCTCCGTGCTCTTTGCCAGCTCTCCTCGGGTCTCGTCGACGCTGAACCGATCTACTTGGCCCTTGATGTCGGGATCATACGCCGCCGACCGGTTGTGACACCCGCCACGCGTTCCCACCGCGAGCCCGACAGAGAACGTCTTGAGCGATCGGGCGTCGTAGCCGGGGGTCTCCAAACCTTTGATGTTCATCGCCCACTTATAGCTTTCCGTGCCCCGCTCCTCGTCTAGGGTCGCGCTCGCGCGCTTCGTCCCCTCGGCCAGCAGGTTGCCCATGGTGCCGTCCCGGTAAGCGATCATCTCGGTCAATCTCACCATCGCCATACCATTGCCGAAGTTCGCTTCGAAGCCCTCTGGGTACCGCTCGCCCGCAAAGTCTTCCTCCGAGAAGATGCCCCGCTCGTAACACTCCATCGCCCAGCTGATGGTCACGCCGGTGCTCATGGTATCCATACCCAGCTCGTTGCAGTTTACGATGGCCTTGATCGAGGCTTCCATATCGCTAACGCCGCAGTTCGAGGATAGAGCGAAGAGGGATTCGTACTCGATGTGTCCCATCGCAGGAGCGTACGGCCCTTCCTTCAGACGTCCGACCTGCTCGCAGGCGATGGGGCACTGAGCGCAGGCGATCGTCTTCGCTTTGTAGTGTTCGTGCAGGTACTCGCCACTGACCAGTTCAGCTTCCTCAAACACGCCTTCCTGGTAGTTTCTAGTTGGCAGCAGTCCCAGCTCGTTCATGTTCAGCACGTTCGACGAGGTGCCGAGGATTCGATACTTCTGAGTGTGCGGCCCCTGCGCCGCTTGGAGAATATCGTATGAAAGCTCAAGCAGCTTCTCAGGATCAGCCACCTGCACCCCGTTGGTGCCACGCACGGAAAGCGCCTTAAGCTTCTTCGAGCCCCACACCGCGCCGTGGCCTGTGCGACCTGCCTTACGACCATCGTTGCTCACGTTGGCAATGCGTGACAGGTTCTCACCGGCCGGTCCGATAACGGCTGACCGTACCTGATCATCGCCGAACGCTTCCCGAATTGTATCTTCGGTCTCCGTGGTGGTCAGGCCCCTCAGGTGAGAAGCGTCACGAAATTCAATCTTTTCATCGTCGATGAAGACCCTGACCCAGTCCTCGCTTGCTCCGTGAATGACGATTCCGTCCCATCGCGCCCGTTTGAGCGCGACTGTGAACCAGCTGCTCGATAGGCTATCGCCGATGAAGCCAGTCAATGGCGACTTGGACGCCATACCGTATTTTCCCCCCACTGGCACGGGAGTCCCCGCGAAGATCCCGTTCGCAATGCAGATCGGATTGTCCGGTGATAGCGGGTCACAGCCCGGTTCAATATTCTCCCAACAAAGTCGGGTAGCCATCGAGACGCCACCGATATAGGTCTTGTACCACGCCTCCGGTTTCGACTCGACCCACGTCTTGCGATCAGTCAAGTCAATGTGCAAAATTCTTCCACTGTAGCCTTGCATCAATCAGCCTCCTGCTGACATAGACATTAGTATGATTCGGTCACCTGCACTAAGACCCTCATCCATCTGATGAGCTTGGATCATCCGCCTTCCGTCAAGGTTAAGGATATTGGGCGCCTGTAGCGTTTCGCCGTCAGCTTGGATCACGTCCCCGATCATGTCCGGGTACAGTCTGGCCAACACGCGCACAACATCTCGGAAGGTAGCATCCTGCTCCAGTCTTAGCTTTATCTGTTTCTCCCCCGCTATCAGACGGGGAAGTCCAAACAACTGCACCTGAACAGAGATTCTCATCAAGTCCGCCACTTCAATTCGCACTTCACTACACAGTCCAGAGACGCCAGTCTTGGGAATCAACAACCTCTCGCCAAGCGCGTCCCAGACGCGCCATAATCAAGACGCGACCGGAAGATTCTAGCACGCGCCCCTTAATTTGTCAAACCCGCATCATTTTAATTGGGTTTAGGATGGCGTAGCGAGAGGTTGGGCTTTCATTTTCTACCTTGAGCCGGGGGGTCACCCACCGAAAAGGGTCACTGCAGCAGCCTGGACAAGCGACAGGAGCGGGCTTGGGAAGACGCCAATGATAAGCACGCCCACCGTCGTCGCGCCCAGCGCTACTGTCACTGTGGGCGAGGTAGACAGCGGTTCCCCGTTCTGCGCAGGGGTGAGGTACATCGCGCGGATGACCTTCCAGTAGTAGGATAGAGAGATAACGTTGTTGATCACGCCGACCACAGCGAGCCAGATTAACCCATCCTCGATCGCCGCGGAGAAGAGCCACAGCTTGCCGACGAAGCCGGCCGTCGGTGGGAGGCCTCCTAACGAGAGCAGGCAGATGATCAACACCAGGGCCATCACCGGTGCTCGCTGGCTCAGCCCAGCGTAGTCCTCAATGGCATCGGAGCCGGTCTGGTTGGAGAAAGCGATGATAGCGGCGAAAGCGCCCAAGTTGGTCAGCGCATAAGCCGCCAAGTAGAGCAAAACCGCTGTCGCTCCCCGAGGAGAGGCTGCTACCACGCCGATAAGGATGTAACCGGCCTGGGCGATGCTGGAGTAAGCCAGCAGGCGCTTGATGTTCTTCTGCCAAAGCGCTACCAGGTTGCCGACCGTCATCGTGAGCATAGAGACCGCCATCAGCAGTGCCCGCCAATCCATCGCCAGGTTCACCAGATCACCAGGCAAGGCGGTTAAAAGCACCCGTAGAATGACGGCGAAGCCACCGATCTTAGGCCCGACAGAGAGAAAAGCCGTTACCGGAGTCGGGGCACCTTCATAAGCATCAGGAGCCCATTGGTGAAATGGCACAGCGGCGATTTTGAAGGCGAAGCCAGCGGCGATAAAGATCAAGGCTGGCAAGATGATTGGACGCAGCACACGCTCCCCTTCCATGAGAACCATTGCAATACCGTTCAGATCTGTGGAGCCGGTCAGCCCATAGAACCAGGACATTCCATAAAGCATCATTGCGGAGAGAGCTGCGCCGTAGAGAAAATACTTGATCGCAGCCTCTGTTGACTTTTGATCCTCACGCAAGTAACCGGTGAGAATATATGACGTGATGCTCAGGAAATCAAAAGCCAAGAAGACCATAATCAAGTTAGTCGCCCCACCCAAGAGGCAGATGGCTAGAGCTGAGAAGAGCAGAAGAGCGTAAAACTCACCCTGATACCGACTATGCACTCGAATGTACGGATCGGATGAGAGTATCACAAGCCCCACAGCCAACATAGCCACCATATTAACGACCAACGAGAAAGGGTCACAGGAAAACATGAAGAGCACCCTGGTGTTACAACCCCAAAGGGTGATAGATGCGATCAGGGCAACGGCTAGCCCTCCCAAGGCAACATAAGGCACCCAGCGCTTTTCCTCTTTTTGCGGGTGGATAGCATCCAGCCCCATAATGAGGAAACCTGTCAAGAGAAGCACCAGTTCCGGCGAGAGCAGCCATAGCGTCTGGCCTAACGTGAGTATCGGTTCTCCGAACAACGTTGTCCTCCTATACGTAGAAACCAGGTTTTTTGCTCAGGGAGGCGCTTCCGACATCACGGAATACCTCAAAAGGCAAGAAATTCACTTGTTTCTAGTGATAAAAACCTGGTTTCTTTACGGCAGCGCCCGCAAAATCCCTGTGAGCGCAGCGTTGAACATATCCAGCAGGGGAGCGGGATAGAGACCGAGGAAAATCATGATGATCACCAAAGGCCACATCGTCACCTTCTCCCACCAGGTCATGTCGGTCAGCTTGCCCCACTTCTCCTTGTCCAGATCCCCCAAGAAGAGGTGCTGTACAACTTTCCACAGGATATAGGCAGCGGTGAAGACTACTCCGATAACACCGATGAAAGCGGCCAAGGGGATAAAGCGGATTGCGCCCCGGAAGACGAAGAACTCACTCCAGAAGCCCGCCAAGCCAGGAAGCCCCAAGGACGCAAATCCAGTTACCATCACGATCCCGTAATAATAAGGGATTTGCTTACCCAATCCGCCAAATGCTTTTAAGTCTCGCGTGTGGGCCCGATCGTAGATCATACCGACCAGGAAAAACATCCCACCCGTGATGATGCCATGAGCGAACATCTGGAATGCCGCGCCGCTGAGGCCAGAGGCCGCCGCGCTGAGGTTCGCCGGATCGTCCAGCATACCGATACCAGCCGCTGCCGCACACAACCCCAGTGTAACGTAGCCCATATGAGCCACCGATGAGTAGGCTACCAGCCGCTTGAGGTCCCACTGCGCCATACAGACCATCGCTCCGTAGGCGATGCTCATCACCGCCATGATGGGGATAATTGGCACGTTGACGACGAAGTATTTGAACTGCGCCGGGAAGAAGGGCAACGTGACGCGCATCAGACCGTAAGCCCCCAACTTCAGTAAGACGCCTGCCAGAATGACACTGCCCGAGGTTGGCGCTTCCGTATGAGCATCCGGCAACCAGGTGTGGAAGGGGAAAGCGGGCACCTTGATGGCAAAGGCGATGAAAAAGGCCCAAAAAGCCATACTGGCCCAGGTGAAGTTACCGGCGAAGGGTTGCGCGGCCGCTGCCTCCAGTATGTCGAAGGTGCCGGTCTGGAAGTAAACGCCGATGATGGCTAGCAACATCGCCACGCTGCCCACGAGCGTGTAGAGGAAGAACTTGATGGCCGCGTACAGACGGCGCTTTCCGCCCCACACACCGATAAGCAGGAACATCGGCACCAGACCAATCTCCCAGAAGACGTAGAATAGCACCAGGTCCAGGGAAAGGAATACACCGCTCATACCCATCTCAAGCAACAAGAACAAGAAATAGTATTCCTTGACCCGGTCGTCAATGGTGTAAGATGAGTAGAACGTCACAAGAGTGGTCAACAGAGCGGTCAAGAAGAGCAAAGGCGCACTGAGACCATCTACCCCGAGGTGAAACCGCACGTTGAATGCCTTGATCCAGGGATAGTTCTCCTCAAACTGCATACCGCCGGGCCCTGACTGCGCCACACTCACCCAGATGATAGTTGTGAGGATGAGCGTCAGGAAAGCAAACGCGGTCCCCACCCGCCGGATTGTTTTAACATCCTCACGCGGGATGACCAAAATGAGTAGGGCGCCCACCAGCGGGGCAAACAGGGTAACGCTCAGAATTGGAAACATAGTATGCTCTCCTTCTTTTTGAGTCTGCAAGTTTGCAGGTCTGCAAGTGACCGACTTATTATGCTACTTGTTCACTTGCCTACTAGCCCACTTGCCCACTTACCTACTTGCTAGATTTGCAAGAACAATATCATAAAGAATGTCAAGATTAATGCCAGCACCATCAGGGATGCCAGCAGCAGATAGTTTTGAACCTTACCGGTCTGAATAGGGCGGATTGCCTTCCCACCGCCCATGACGACATCGGCGACGCCGTTGACGGCGCCGTCCACCACAGTGAGATCGAAGCTGTTGAACCCATTGGATAGCAGGGCTCCAGCGCTGCCCGCCAGATTGACCAACCCATCCACGATGTTGACGTCGAGCCAACCGCTGACCAAGGATAGGGCCTTTCCAAAGCGCCCGACTAGGTTGACCAATCCGTCCACAATGTTGGCGTCGAGCCAACCGGAGATGTCGGACATAGCCCTTCCAATCTTTCCGGCCAAGACTACTACGCCGTCTACCACACCGTGCTTGCCCTCTTCACGACCATAATCGAATGTGTCAAAAACGTCCGCCAACCATATAGAGGGACGCACAACTATCGCCTGGTAGATCTCGTCAAAGTAAAATTGGTCGCGCATAGCTTCGTACAGCCACCCGAAGCCCACTTTGCGCATTGCTGCTTCCACCCGATCCATCTCACCGGCCACCATCGGCTTGCGACCGTAAACCAGCCAGCCCAATGTCAACCCGCCCAGCGCGAAGACGATGCTCATCACCAATGGCTGCCACACAAAGCCTGCCTCTGCGGCCTCCGAGAGATGTCCAGCCACTTTCGCCGCATGCTCAGCATGTCCACCCGCGATTGTCGAGCCAACGAAGTGATGGACCCAGTTGGGAATGATCCCGCCGATGACCGGGAAGTGCTCCGGAATACCAGCCCAGCCCAAAATAATCGCGAAAACGGCCAGAATAGCCAGGGGGGTCGTCATAGACGGCACACTCTCCGGCGCGTGCTTGGCAGCCTCGGTGCGCGGCTCCCCCAGGAAGGTCAAGCAGAGTTGACGCGCGGTGTAGAAAGCGGTGAGACCAGCGGCCACAGCCAGCGTCCAGAAGACGGCGGGGGATAGCTCGTAAGCCTGCGCCAGTATCTCATCCTTCGACCAGAAGCCAGCGGTGAACAGAGGAAAACCAGAGAGGGCTAACCCACCAGCGAGAAATGGTAAAGCGGTACGCGGCATACGTTTTGCCAAACCGCCCATATTCTTCATATCATTGGGATTGAACCACTCCTCTTCCTCATGCTCGCCGTGCTCATCATGCACTTCATGATTATCATGATTATCATGGTGCTCCGCGTGCTCGTGGGCGTGATGATGTCCATGTTCCATACCGTGGATCACCGAGCCGGAACTGAGGAACAGGAGCGCCTTGAAGAAAGCGTGAGTGATGAGATGGAAGGCTCCAGCCACATAAGCGCCGATACCCAACGCGGCAACCATATACCCCAACTGACTGATGGTGGAGAAGGCCAGCACTCCCTTGATGTCATCCTGCGCGACGGCGATGACGGACGAGAAGATGGCCGTGAATGCCCCAATGGTCGCCACAATTGTCATATGGGTGCCCTCGACCGCTGCGAAAATTGGGAAGGCACGCACCACCAGAAAAACGCCGGCTGAAACCATCGTTGCGGCGTGGATGAGAGCGGAGACGGGTGTGGGGCCCTCCATCGCGTCGGGCAGCCAGACGTGGAGCGGGAACTGTGCGCTCTTGCCGACAGTGCCGCCAAACAACAAAAGGGCGATCACGGAGGCCAGCGACCATTGAGTTCCCAGGAAGTTAGCATGGGCCAGATGCTCCAGAGTCTCGGCGGCGAAGATGTCCCGGTAGGCCAGCGATCCCACCTCGGCGTAGAGCAGCGCCAGACCGAGCATAAAGAACAAATCACCGATCTTGGTGACAATGAAGGCCTTCAGCCCGGCCTCCTTGGGAGTAATTTTATCCGGATCAGGATAGCTCTTATCATACCAGAAACCGATCAAGAGATAAGAACAAGTCCCCATAATCTCCCAGAAGATGAAGAAGGCCAGCAGATTATTGAAAACCACCATTCCCAACATGCCGGTAGCGAAGAGGGAGAGGTAGCAGAAGAAGCGGCTGTAACGGGGATCCACCTCCGGCGTGCCGAAGTTCATGTAGCCGACACTGTAGATGAAGATCATCATACAGACCAAGGGCACCATAAAGAGCATCACCGTCGTGGCCGGATCGACGTAGACGCCGAGTGTAAGCCGCTCTTCGCCCGCAACCAGCCAGTGGACAGTCGAGGACTCGAAGGCATGCTCTCCGCCACCCACCGGCAAAGTCACTGCCCGCCAAAAGACAATCTGCGCGATCAGAAAAGCAAAAGCGATGCCGCCAATAGTTAGTTGGTGGCTTAACCGGCGACTCCGGTGGGCGAAGATCGCTATTGAAACAAATGCAAGAAATGGGAAGAGGGGTATCAGCCAGGCAAGGTTGAGAATCTCCATAGTCACCTCGGTGTTTAACCTTTGAGCAAATCGATGTCTTCGAGGACAACAGTGTCACGGGTGCGCCACACGGCGATTATAAGCGCCAAGCCCACACCCGCCTCGGCGGCTGCGACGACGTAGACGAAAAGCGCGAAGGCTTGCCCCGTCGCCGCTCCCGGTTCCAGGTGGCGCCAAAAGGCGACCAGATTGATGTTGACAGCGTTCAGCATCAGCTCGACGCCCATCAAAATCGCCACGGCATTACGCCGCGAGAGAACGCCATACAATCCTATGCAGAACAAAGCTGCTGCAAGAATAAGATACCAAGCTAAAGGAACCATAAATCATTGCTCCCTTGCGATAGTCACAGCACCGACGAGGGCTACTAAGAGAAGGACCGAGGCAACTTCAAAAGGCAACAACAATCCTTCTGGGTCCACCAGGGCGGTGCCCAAAATCGTGATGGTGTTCTGAGGCACTTCCGCGCTAGCTGTTCCCCAATTACGGTTCAACACCACCCACCCCAGAATGCCGCAAATAGCCACGGACACCAAGGCCGCAGCCCACCACTGGCGATTGGCTCCCGGCAAGTTGGGATCCATCATGTTTTGTGTGAGCATGATGGCGAAGATAATCAAGATTGAGATGCCACCAATGTAAATGAACAGCTGTACGGCGGCGAGAAAAGGGGCCTCCAGCAATACATAAAGCCCTGCCACACCGAAGAAGGATAAGATGAGAAAGAGTGCAGCGTGGAAAACATTGCGGCGCGTCACCACCATCAAGGCAGCCCCCAACGTGATCGCGCCGAAAATAATGAACAAAATTTGTTGAAGTGTAATTTGCATGGTCTAATCCCTAGCCACTAACCTCTAACTGCCGCCGAGCTCGGCGACCGGCAATCGCCAGAACTGCCAACACAATCAATGCCAACAGGATATTGGACCCCAAAAGCGCTCCCGCACGCACTAAGGGTGGAGCGCTCATCGGCACTATTTTGCCTACCAAGGCCACTACGCACAAGTTCGCCAGTGCCACAGGAACCAAAAACTTCCAATTGAAACTCAACATGTGGTCAATGCGCAAGCGGGGCATCGTACCCCACAACCACAGGAGAACGAAGAAAACAAGCAATGCCTTGAGTAAGAGCCAAAGCGATCCCAGAACAGGCACACTTTCCACAAATGGCCCACGCCACCCGCCGAGGAAAAGCGTCGCGGTGATGACAGCAAGGGCAAAGTTATTCATAAACTCCGATAGATAGAACTGCCCAAACTTCATCCCACTGTACTCGACAAAGTAGCCGGCCACAATCTCCGAATCCGCCTCTGTCAAGTCGTAGGGCTGTCGTCCCACCTCCGCCAGGGAACCGACGAAGAAGAGGAAAGCGGTCAAGGGCATCACGAAGATAAAAGGCACTTGCTGCGCTTCGACGATCTGTTGCATCGAGAAGGAACCGGAGACCATGACCACTGTCATAACGGCGATGACCTGCGGTATCTCATAGCTGATCAGATTGGCTATCGCACGCAAAGCGCCGACTAAAGCGTACTTGTTATTGGACCCCAACCCCGCCATCATCAGCGCGATCAAGCTCAATGAGCCAATGGAGAGAATATAAAAAATGCCGATGTTGAGATCGGCACCGATGAGTCCCTTACCCAAAGGAATGACAGCCCAGACCAACACAGCGGAAGCCAAGATCACCACTGGAGCGATGTTGAAAACCCCACGATCGGCGGCGGTGGGGACAACATCCTCTTTCGTCAGCATCTTGACGGCATCAGCAAAGGTCTGGAAGATGGCGTAAGGACCGGGGTAAGGGCCGGAGTTATTGGGACCGAGCCGATCCTGCATTCGCCCTACAATCTTACGGGCAGCCCAGATGAGGAAAATCACCGCTACCAACGGAACAATGGCTAACGCCACTCCACCGATGAGGTGCATAATAACCTGCACCCAAGAAGGAGCCAACCCCGTGCCCATCAATAGCCCTTGCAACCAACTTCCGATATTGAGGATCAAATCCTTGATAAATTCCATAGAAAAAGCTCCATCCCAGCGTCGATCGCTAATCGAATCGCCCTATCCTCAGTTGCATCACGCTCCACGCGCTAAATTACATCCACTCAAGCGCGCCCTTGCGCCAGACATAAACCAGAGCGCCAAGCAAAATAAGGATGAAGATCATAGCCTCGATCACGGCATAAAGCCCCAACGCATGATATGCCACAGCCCATGGCAACAACAAAACGGCCTCGACGTCAAAGACGACAAAGGCCAGGCCGAAGATGTAGTATTGTGCCTTAAACTGAACCCAAGCTTCACCGTAGGGCTCTAGGCCGCACTCATAGGTAGATGCTTTACGAGAATTGGGTTTCTTGGGGCGTAAGAAGAAGGCAATAGCAATCGGGGCAACACCAAAAGCAAGTGCAATAACAAGAAAAACACCGACGAAAGTAAACTGATTCAGCAATGTGCTCCTCCAAGGTGATCACTGTGGTATTCAATCGGCTTTCGACGAGAAGGTTACAACGGGGTAGAGTGTACCACATCTCAGCAATGATGTCAAATCACTTGCCGAATAAAGATCGCTTCCCGCGTCCGGTTGACGGAATAGCAAACATGGAGTAAACTTGTTACGATGTATAGTCCTAGAGGAGGCTTCCATGTCCCGGCGAAAATGGATAATCATAGCAGTTTTGGCACTGGCCGATATCATTATCCTAGGCGCAATGGTGAATGCCGTGCATCGTTCATTGACACAACAGGTATCTCCCAACCTAACCCTCACCGAGACACCGACGATCTCACTCACACCGACCATCACTGAGCCACCCGCTTGGACGCCTACACCAAGCTCCACGCCATATGCCACACTCAAGCCCAGCCCAACCAGCACGTCCACCAAAATACCCACCCCCTGGGCCACGCCCCTTGAGAGAATGACTGTGACGCTCCCTCCTACACCGGCCCCGATCACCCTTGAAAATCCTACTTTCGATCAGCTCAGGAAAAATGACATTCCCGGTTGGCAGACGGGCGGCTTCGTCAATTGGGAACCCGGTGAAGGATTCGACCCTGAGACTTCCTACGCCGCTCCCCGCTTCCAAGCTGCCACCGATCCTCAACGCCAGATCAACGGCTCGACGCTCAAGATCGACACCACGCCCTGGGTGAAATTGCGTGCTTGGGTATTTCAAATAGTGCAGGCAGAGCCCAACACTGTCCTACAGTTCCAGGTAAACGCCAGGGGATTCGTCAAGGAGACAGAGGGCGGATACATCGTAAAGGCAGGGATAGACCCACAGGGCAACGCGGGGTGTGATGAAGCGCAATGGGGCCAAGAACAGACCATCAACCAAGATGATGGGGTAGTGATGCTCCTCTCCCCAGAGGTCGCGACGGGACAATCGGGCCAAGCGACCGTCTGTATCTTCGCGGAGACGCAGTTCGCACAGACCTACCACGCTGTTTACTTCGATGACGCCCTGCTCACGGCACTGCCATCGACACCCTAAAACAGCCCCATCAACTGAGGAAATCGCGCAGCTTGTGACTGCGGCCGGGGTAACGTAACTTGCGCAGAGCTTTCGATTCGATCTGTCGCGCCCGCTCACGTGTCACACCGAACACTTGCCCCACTTCCTCCAGGGTGCGTGTCTCTCCATCCTTCAAGCCAAAGCGCATCTCCAGAACTGCCCGTTCTCGTTCGCTGAGTATGTCGAGCGATGAGCGGACCTGCTCCTTGAGCAGCTGATAAGAGGTCGCGTCGACCGGCCCGGGCATGTTCTCATCCTCAATAAACTCTCCCAGCACACTATCATCCTCCGAGCCCACGGGCATCTCTAGCGACATAGGCTCCTTGGAAACGCGCAGGATACGCCGCACCTCGGCGGTGGCGCGACGCAATTTGCGCTTCAATACCGGCGAAAGAGTATCATCCTCTTCTTGCTCCATCCGGATCGCGGCTTTCACCTCGGCCTCCAATATGTCCGACTCCAGCGCCAACTCCTCAGTCGTAGGTTCCCGCCCCAACTCCTGCACCATCTGTCGTTTAAGCTTGATCAGACGATTGATCTTTTCCACCATATGCACGGGAATGCGAATCGTACGCGCTTGATCGGCGATAGCCCTGCTGATCGCTTGGCGAATCCACCAAGTGGCATAGGTCGAGAAGCGAAAGCCCTTAGTATGATCAAATTTCCGAACCGCCCGCAGCAATCCAATATTCCCCTCTTGGATTAAATCGAGGAAAGAGATGCCCCGCCCAGTATAATTCTTGGCCACACTAACCACCAACCGCAAGTTTGCCTGAGCCAAAAGCTGCCGCGCTTCATGCACTCGCGCTTCCACATTGGACCAACTCACCGCGATGGTCTCTTCGTCAGGGATCGTCTGTTCGAGTGCTGGCAAATCAGGAAAAGCCACATCATCGCCCCACTCCTCGTGAAGGTATTTCATCACAGGCTCAGGCAACAGAATAAACATGGCGAAAACATCAAAACAATGATCGACAAGCGAATTTTGTAACTCATCACCAGAACTCGACCAGCCAATCTGATTCATAAATTCGTAGAGGTAGGAATGAATGTTGGGCAAAAGACTGTAACGGAGAGCATGCGCCTCATCCATCAACGCGGTCGGTTTTGGCAAAGGTAGTCCAAGCTGATCGCAACAATAAAGTACCTCTGACCATGCTCCACGAAGCACATCCACCATAGCGAGTACAACATCTCGCTCTTTTATTTTCCCAGGTTCGCCCAGGACCGATCTAATGTTTTCTAAGTATGCCTCTGTCTCTTGTTGGATGGATAGCCATATCTCTTCGTGATGTTCCAGCAAAGGCACGCGCCCGATTTCAAGCAAGTACATCCTCACCGGATCATCGGTCGACTCAAGGATAGCGTCGTGCTTATCCTCATCCAGCTCGCTCTCGATTTTCTCCAACTCGCCAAAAGTGGGCTCGCCCTCCTCATCCCAAGCGAGAGGCTCTTCATGTTCAGTAGCGATCTCCACCAGCACCGAATCGAATGTCTCATCCTCGGCTTTTTCAGAGACATACTCCCGATCCTCAATGCTACTCGATGTATCGGACACGCTCAAGCCTTTCTCTCTCTCAGTCATCATAATCTCTCTCAACGCATCAGATCGACCGTTGACTACCCCACTTGTCCCCATGGCTGCGCTAATGCCCGCTGCGTCTGACGTAGCGTAGCAGTGTGGGAAAGCCATGCCATGGCGTATTCCTCAGCCCGCATATCCCCGGCATCTTGTGCCTCACGGGTTAAGAAACTCAACTCCTGCCCCAACTGCCTCAAATGACGCTCGCGCAAACGCAGCAGGGTCAAGACAGCATCTCGCACCAATTGCTCCTCCGCCCATCCTTCAAGGCCGAGCGAAGATTTTTCACTTCCGCGCCTACTCTCCCCCTTGGAACTGAGCGAAAACTCGACCTCCCCCGGATTGAGCAACGCCTCCAACTGTTCCTCCAGATCACTGGGCAGTACCTCGCGCAGCATATCGCTCGAGACCGAGGGCCTGGAATCTAGAAGCCCTTTCCACGCTTCTAAAATCGCCCTATGACCCGCATCCTGGAAGTCCTTTATTCGCAAAGGCTCCAGCTCCCTTTCCCTGAGAGCTTGATCGACTTGAGAGAGCAAACTCGGACGCTGTAGCAACAAGGAAAGACAATGCTCCCCCAGTTCAATAATCACATCGCGCACACCGCCCTGTCTAGCCTCCCCATCCCGTCCATTCTTCCCATCTTGTCGCCTTCCGCGCTCCCCGCGCCTTGATCTCTCGATGGGAGCCTTCTTACTCCTAAGACGCGATAGCACGGCGCGCTCCTCCACCCGTAAGGCTCTCGCTATTTTCTGGACGTAATCCTCGCGCTCCACAGGATTCGCCACCGCCTTCAAAACGGGCAGCAGTTTATCGACCACCTGGGCCTTGGCCTTGGTATCCTCCAGGTCAATCCCCTCCATCAGAATCTGGAGGTAGAAATCGACCACTGGCACAGCCTCCTCGACCAAGGTGAGCCAACGCTGAGCATCCTGGCGTATCAGATCATCCGGATCCTGACCAGGAGGAAGCCTCAGCACCCGCAGCTCCGCCCCCAGGCGTCCCTCATATCCCACCAAGCCGTGTGGGTCGAAGACCGGCTCCCATTCCTGCTCCAACGTATCACGCGCCACCTCGACGCCGTGTAGCGTGGCTTGCACACCGGCAGTGTCCGGGTCGAGCGAGAGCACTATCCGCTTGGAGTAGCGCTGAAGTTGCTTGAGCTGCGGCTCGGTGAGCGCGGTACCCATCTGCGCCACGATGTTCTCGAAACCGGCTTGGTGCGCCTGCATCACGTCCATGTAGCCCTCAGCGATGACGACGCGATCTTCGCGGCGGATGGCCCGACGCGCCATATCCAGCCCAAAGAGAACCGTGCTCTTATCGAAGAGCGCCGTCTGGGGCGAATTGAGATACTTAGGCACACCGTCCGGGTCGAGTGTCCTCGCGCCGAAGCCGATCACCCGCCCGCGCTGATCCCGGATGGGGATCATCAATCTTCCGCGAAAGCGATCATACGTACCGCCGTCATCACGTTCCACTAACAACCCCGCCTTGATCAAGTCATCGACGGCGTATCCACGCTCGGTCAAATAAGCCCGCGTTCTATCCCAGCCCGGCAAGCTGTAGCCGAGCTGAAACTCATCGACCGTTTCCTCGCTCAAGTTACGCTTCTCGACATAGGCACGCGCCACATCTGCCTCCGGCGCATGGCGCAGGAGATGATGATAATACTGAGAGACCGTATCCAAAATATCCCGTAAGCGATCGGCCTCCTCGGCAGCCTGAGCCTGCTCTGGAGTGCGCGGCTGGAGCTCGACTCCCGCCCGCTGGGCCAACTCCTCTAGGGCCATGCGGAAGTCCCAGCCTTCATGCTTCATCACGAAGGAGAAAACGTCCCCACCCTCGTTACACGCCCCGAAGCAGTGCCAGCGCTGGCTATCGGGGAAGACGACGAAAGAGGGCGTTTTCTCCGAATGGAAGGGACAAAGCGCCTTATAGTTGCGCCCCGACTTCCGGAGGTCAACCGACTCCGAGATGACGTCTACGATATCGATTCTGGCTTTAACTTCGTCAATAACACTCATTGGACAAATGACAAACTACTTAGAGATTGGTTCAATCTTGGAGATTGAACCAATCTACAAATGGTGTGCGTGATTCTATTGTACCCGTACTTGACTTTAGGGCAAGTGAGAAAGGCCCTTCTGAAGATTAGAGGGCCTGCGATCTCACTCGCTGAACAGAACAAAAAAGTGGCAGGTAGCCTCTCAGGCCACCTGCCACATAGAAATCTACAAACAAGGCAATGTGCTATTCTTTATCCTGGATCGCCGCCTGCGCAGCCGCCAATCGCGCCACCGGCACACGATAGGGAGAACAGCTCACGTAGTCCAGCCCAGTACGATGACAGAAGGCGATAGAACTTGGCTCGCCGCCATGCTCACCGCAAATGCCGATCTCAAGGTCGGGATCCGCAGCCTTGCCTTCCTCCACGCAGATCTTCACCAAGCGCCCCACGCCGGTCTGATCCAGCTTCTGGAAGGGATTGGCCTCCAGGATGGGGAACTTGACCGGTTCGCCCTCAGGATCCACCTCGCCGGTATCGAAGCCTTCCACGTATTTCATCAAGAACTTACCCTCAGCGTCATCACGGCTGTAACCGAAAGTCATCTGGGTCAGGTCGTTAGTGCCGAAGGAGAAGAAATCAGCGTACTCGGCAATCTCGGCGGCGGTGAGGGCCGCGCGCGGGACCTCGATCATCGTGCCGAACATATATTCAACTTCAACGCCTTCCTCTTCCATAACTTCCTGAGCTACCTTCTCCAGCTTCCCACGCTCCAGCTCCAGCTCGTTGACGTGACCGACCAAGGGGATCATCACCTCCGGGATCACCTCGACGCCGCGCTTGGCGCAGCGGCAAGCGGCCTGGAAATAGGCCCTCGTCTGCATCTCCGTCAGGCCCTTGTACATCAGCCCGGCGCGGCAACCGCGCAAGCCCATCATCGGGTTGACCTCCCAGAGCCCATTGACCACCTGGAGCATTTCCTCTTTCTCCTCCAGTTCGGGGGAATCGGGATCGGTGCAGCGCAACTTGGCGACGTCCTCTATCAACTGCTCGCGAGAGGGCAGGAATTCGTGCATCGGCGGGTCGATGAGGCGCATAATCACCGGCTTGCCGTCCATTGCCTCGAAGAGCCCCTCGAAGTCCTTTTCCTGGATGGGAAGCATCTCGTCGAGAGCGGCCTGACGTTCCTCGTCAGTGTCGGCCAGGATCATACGGACGACGGCCTCACGGGCCCGATCGTCGAAGAACATGTGCTCGGTGCGGGCCAGGCCGATACCCTCGGCGCCGAATTCGACCGCACGCTTGGCATCGTGTCCCAGGTCAGCATTGGCACGCACGCCCAGCTCACGCACCTCGTCGGCCCAGCTCAAAAGCTCAATCAGCTCTTTCTGATCCTCATACTTGGCCTCAATCATGGGCACTTCGCCCCGATAAACCTCACCGTTGAAGCCATCGATGGAGATAACCTCCCCTTCCTTGACAACGGTGTCGTCAGTGAGGAACTGCCCTTTGTCGGCCTGGACGGTGATCTCCTCACAGCCGACCACGGCGGGTAGGTTGCTGCCACGGGCGACCACAGCGGCGTGGGATGTCGCGCCGCCCTTCTGGGTCAGGACACCCTGGGAGGCCAACATACCGGGCACCTCGTCAGGCACCGTCTCCGGGCGGACGAGGATGACGTCCTTGCCCTCTTCAGCAAGTTCCACGGCCCGCTCGGCAGTGAAGACCGCAACGCCCACTGCTGCACCAGGCGAAGCGTTCAACCCGTGAGCGATCAACTCTTTCTCGGCCTTGGGGTCGAAGCTAGGGCGCATAAGCAACTCCACATGCATCGGTTCCACGCGAGTTAGCGCGGTCTGCTCATCGATCACACCCTCATCACAAAGATCGACGGCGATTTTGACGTGAGCGGCACCGGTGCGCTTACCCGTGCGGGTCTGCAACATCCAGAGCTTGCCCTGCTCAATGGTGAACTCCACGTCCTGCATATCCTGGTAGTAGTGTTCCAACATGTCCGTGATCTCGACGAATTCTTTGTAGACCGCGGGCATGGCTTCCTCCAAGCTGTAGTATTTCTCGGCGCGTACCTCTTCGGGAATACCCCGATCCTCCGCCCATTCACGGGAACCCTGGAGGCTGATGCGGTGCGGCGTGCGGATGCCGGCCACGACATCCTCGCCCTGTGCGTTGGGCAAGAACTCGCCGTACAGATATTCGTGCTCACCGGTGGCGGGGTCGCGGGTGAAGGCCACGCCGGTCGCGGAGTCCTCGCCCATATTGCCGAAGACCATCGTCTGCACGTTGACGGCAGTACCCCAATCGTGAGGAATGCCCTCGTGCTCGCGATAGGCGACGGCGCGCGCGCCATTCCAAGAATCAAAAACCGCCTTGATTGAGAGTTCCAACTGCTTATAAGGATCGGTGGGGAACTCTTCGCCAAAGCGCTCTTTGTACATCTCCTTATATTCACCGACCAACTGCTTCAGGCCTTCGAGGCTCACCTCGGTGTCCAATTCGACACCCTCTTCCTCCTTCAATTCTTCCAGCTTCTCCTCGAAGTGAAGTCGGCTGTAGCCCATCACGATGTCGGAGAACATGCTAATGAAACGTCGATGAGCATCATAGGCGAACCACTCGTTGTCGGTCAGTTCAATCAATGAATCACGAGTATCATCATTGAGGCCCAAGTTGAGAACCGTATCCATCATCCCGGGCATCGAGACCCGGGCGCCGGAGCGTACCGAGACCAGAAGCGGATTTTCAGTATTTCCGAACTTCTTCCCGGTCTGCTCCTCAACATCCTTCAACGCTTCAAGGGTCTGCTCCCAAACCCCCTCGGAGAACTCCTCGCTCTCCATATATTCGGTGCAAGCTCTGGTGGTAATTGTGAAAGCCGGGGGAACCGGCGCACCGGATGCAGTCATAGCAGCTAAGCCAGCTCCCTTACCTCCGAGTATCTCTTTCATCTCAAGAATACCGGGTTCATGGCCCAAAGTTTTGGACAGGTCTTCCTTGGCCGAACGTGATAAATATACCCACTTCTCAGTCACAACTTTTCCTCCTGTAAACTAACGTAAAGTTTGGTCAACAAACGCTTGCAGCTAGTACCATAACGAGACCCCGACTCCCGTGAGCGGCTCAATGGCTTCTGTAAGTAAAAACACAGCCATCAAAGAGACAAAGTCTCATTGTGGTGCTAGATACGCCCACAGAATAGCAATTATACCTACTGGTAAAGTAAAGTCAAATACAAATTATGAGTGAATCTCTCCCAGAAATTGGAATTTGACAAAGCTAGGGTTTTAAGTAGAATTGAAAGGGTATGTCAATTTTCTTCCCCAAATGAGGGCACATCCTTGAATCGCCCACTGGGTAGCAAAAGACATCGGCTCTATTCAGATTAGGAGAGCCAAGCAGGACACAGAGTTATACAGAGGAGGAACAGAGATACACAGAGAACGACTCAATTTATCCCCTTCTCTTTGCGTCTCTTTGTCTCCTTTGTGGGGCTCTGTGTAATTTTCTTGCTCGCTGTACAAGGATTTGATCGGTAAGGTACTAATTTGTACCTGTTCAACAACCTACTCAGCCAAAAAGGCCAAAAACCATAGAATTTGACAAAACACTACAACTATGCTATAAGCTTGCTAGCTCAGGCAAGCCAAGCGACTTAGAACTTATCCCTATTCTAGGAAATGTCAAAGTAGTCAGTGGTTGATCAAAGGAGGACACTGATGGAAAGGTCCCGTCCCACCGTCGTCACGCTCGTAGCACTCTTACAATTTATTCCAGCCCTTACTTTACCCCCAGCAATGCTTCTATCTATCAACCCCATCTTTTATGTCGCTCCCCTTGCCCTCTTCGTATTTTTGGGGTGGGCCATGCTGACGCTCAAGAGGTGGGCACTGACGTTGTGCATTTTCGTTCAGGGCCTTAACGTCATCGTCCGCTTTCTGATTCTATTTCCCAATGCATCTCCTGGGGAAAGCACCAACTGGGCATTCATTTTCACCAGCCTGTTATCCATCGCGCTTTCAAGCGCCATCCTGTATGTGATAGACAGACCCAATGTCCAAGTAGCTTTCAAAGCCTGACCACCCTGCAAGCACCATAAATATTACCTACTATCCCCTACACCCTTGAAGGTAAAGGGGAACTTGCCCGAAAAATCTTCTCGGAAGCCACAGGAACGGCACTGCTAAAACAACCAGCGTGCCTGCTTCCGGGTTAGACCCTAGCCTGTCAAGAACGAATCTACCCCTACGCGAAAGGAGGTGATGGTATACATACAAAGCCCCACGATACTGGTCAAGGAGATTGGAGAAACTCCCGACCGCTAACAGTAAACACATAATGAGATTAAAGAAGGAGGAGTTGAAGAATGAAGAAGCTAAGAGTCTTAAGTCTACTCGTAGTCGTATCCCTGCTCTTTGGCATCGCGGCAGGCTGTGGCCCTCAACCCACTGAAGTTCCAACCGAGGCGCCCGCAGAAGAGGAAGAAGCAGAACCCACCGAGGCGCCAGAGGAGGAACCAGCAGAAGAGGAAGAAGAGCCCGCAGAGGAAGCCGAATCGCTCAAGATCGCTATGCTGGCCGCGATGAGCGGTGACGTGAAGACCTTCGGCGAAGGCACCAAGCGCGGCGTCGAAATGGCCGTCGAAGAATGGAACGCCAAGGGCGGCGTGCTAGGCCGCCAGGTCGAGATCATCATCGGCGACACCAAGTGCGACGCTCAAGAGGCCGCCAACGTAGCCAACAAGGTCATCAACCAGGACAAGGTCAAGTACATCGTCGGTGCCGTCTGCTCCAGCGCGTCGATCCCCATCTCGGAGATCGCCAACCCCGCTGGTGTCGTGCAGATCAGCCCCCCATCGACCAACCCACAAGTAACGATCAAAGAGGATGGCTCCAACAAGGAGTACATCTTCCGCGCTTGCTTCCTCGACCCCTTCCAGGGCGAGGTGGACGCAAGCTTCGCTATGGATGAACTGGGAGCCCAGAAGGCCGCCATCCTCTACGACGTGGGCAATGACTACGTCAAGGGACTGGCCGAGTACTTCAAGGCTTCCTTCGAGGAACTGGGCGGAGAGGTGCCAGTCTTCGAGGCCTACACCAAGGAAGACACCGACTTCTCAGCCCTGTTGACCAAGGTGGCCGAAGCCGATGTTGACGTGCTTTTCCTGCCTGACTACTACAACAAGGTCAACGTGATCGCCAAGCAGGCCAAGGAGAAGGGCATCGAGGCCACAATGCTCGGCGCCGACGGTTGGGACTCCCCCGACCTGGATCTGGAAGCCGTGGACGGCGCTTACTTCAGCAACCACTACTCACCCTACGACCCGCGCCCACTCGTGCAGGACTTCGTTAAGAACTTCGAAAGCACGCACGACATGACCCCCGACTTCGTAGCCGTGCTTGCCTACGACGCCACCAACGTGCTGCTGCAGGCCATCGAGGACGCCGGCGTGGACGACCCCGCCGCGGTCAAGGACGCGCTGGCCGCCATCGAGTTCGAGGGTGTCGCCGGTGACATCAAGTTCGACGAAAGCGGCGATCCCATCAAGAAGGCCGCCATCAGCCACATCACCGGCGGCGAGATCGAATTCGTGAAATTCGTCGCCCCCGCTGGCGCGCCCGCCGAGGCCCCCGCGGAGGAAGAAGAGGTCGGCGTGACAGTTCCAGAGGCGCCCGACTTCGCGATCAAGGTCGCCAAGCTCTTCCCGATGAGCGGCGACGTCAAGACCTTCGGCGAATCCAGCTCCAACGGCGTTGACCTGGCCTTCGACGAGGCCCGCGCCGCTGGCTGGGAGATCGAGGCCGTCCTGGGCGACACCAAGTGTGACGCTCAAGAAGCCGCCAACGTGGCCAACAAGGTCATCAACCAGGACAAGGTGAAGTACATCCTCGGCGCCGTCTGCTCCAGCGCATCGATCCCCATCTCGGAGATCGCCAACCCCGCTGGCGTGCTACAGATGAGCCCCACCTCGACCAACCCGCAGGTGACGATCAACGAGGACGGCTCCAACAAGGAGTACATCTTCCGCGCCTGCTTCCTCGACCCCTTCCAGGGCGAGGTAAACGCCTCCTTCGCCATCAACGACCTCGGTGCGCAGAAAGCGGCGGTACTCTACGACGTGGGCAATGACTACGTCAAGGGCCTGGCCGAGTACTACAAAGCCTCCTTCGAGG